>CALETH010000083.1 GCA_937920105.1 uncultured Bacteroidota bacterium | reverse complement strand
GTCGGTCGTCACTGGAGAAAAGAAAAAGAAAAAGAAAATCCTTCGAAATGTTTTTCTCGTCGAGTTTTTTTTTTCTTTTCTAAATGTTTGACGACGAAAGAACGAGAAGAAGAAAAAGGCAAAATGTTCGCAAAACAATTAATTCGCTGGAGAAAACAGGGGAAATTTTTGGATGTTGGATGTGCAACGGGCTTTTTTATTAATGGCATTAAAAATAATTCTATCTGGGAAGTCTATGGAACCGATTTTGGTGAAAGTGCTGTGGAGTTTGCTCGTAAGCAACTTCATTTAAATGTTCAACAAGGAAATCTTTCTGATATTAATTTTCCTGATTCATTTTTTGATTATGTTCATATTAATAATGTCATTGAACACGTTCTTGACCCAATTTCTTTACTGAAAGAAAGTTATCGCATTGTAAAGCCAGATGGTATGGTGTATCTTTCTGTACCTAATGGATTTAATGATAGTCGTGAATTGATAAAATTTTACAATAATGAACACCTTCCTGCTCGTAGTAAGAGTGGACATATTTTTTTCTTTCAAAAGAAAACGTTATTACATTTATTAACACAAATTGGTTTTACTATTCAGAAGAAAAAAACATATAGTATAAAAAGAGGCCTACGAAATATTGGTTATTTTCCGCAAAAGAAAAATTGGAAACGAGACTATTTTCCTTCAACGCAACCAGAAAAACAAACATTTCATGAAATCACAATATCTGAGCAAAAGAGAAAACATTCTCAGTTGTATTATTCTTATCGTTTTATGCAGGGAAATTTAGTCATGATTCCTGGTCTTTATAATTTTGGATTGGATTTTTTATTTTTACTTACACCAAATAAATGATAGTTATATAAAGAAATTTTGCGAAAAAATTCTTACATTAAGAACAAAATTTCATTTCATTTGTGCGACTCCATAGGAGTCGGAGGTTTGTAGAATTTTGTTGTGCTATAAATCTTCGACCTCTAATGAGGTCGAACTAAAAATTTCAAAAATATTACACAATAACTCTTATTTTAAAAAACTATGTCCACAAAAAATTTCACTCTTGATGTTGTAACGCCAACGAAAACAATTTTTTCCGGAGAAGTGCAAAGTTTTACGGCTCCCGGAACAATGGGAAGTTTTCAAGTTCTTCATAATCACGCACCATTGCTTTCTACCATTGGTATTGGAGAGGTGAAGGTGATAGATTCTGGTGGAAAGCAAAAATTTTTTGCAACCAGTGGTGGTTTTGTAGAAGTCAATAATAATAAAGTTATTCTTCTTGCAGAAACGGCAGAATCCGCAGAAGAAATAAATAAACAACGAGCAGAAGAAGCAAAAAAGCGAGCAGAGGAACGTTTGCAAACAAAAAAAGAAGTGATTAACCAAGAACGTGCTCGTGCTGCATTAATGCGTGCAATAAATAGATTGAAGGTTTCTGCGAAGAATTGACCTTGATTTATAGGATTGTATGATTACCATGATTTTCAGGATTATATGATTGCCAAGATAGACCATGATTTATATGATTACCAAGATGGTATTGATAGAAAAATTTTCCCTCCTTTAAGGAGGGAATTAAAGGGTGGTCGCTTGTAAATTTTTGACCACCCCTAACCCCTCCTAAATAGGAGGGGAATAATGATGTAATTTTTTATGAGACCAACATACGCAGCAGTAAATCTTTCTGCGATTCAACAAAATTTAAAATGTGTTAGAAAAATTATTGGTAAAAAACCATTCATCATGGCAGTGGTAAAAGCCAATGCGTATGGACATGGAATGCTGCCAATTGCTGAAACTATCATAAAGAATAAAAGTGCAGAATATTTTGGTGTTGCATTAGTTGAAGAAGGAATTGCATTACGAAAAGCAGGAGTAACACTTCCTATTGCAGTACTTACTGCTCCTGATGATGAACAGTTGGGATTGTATCTTCAATACAATTTGGAATTAACGTTGTGTTCTATCATCACAGCAAAAAAATTGGATGTGCTGGCAAATTCTATGGGAAAGCAAGCCAATGTTCACATCAAAATAGATACGGGGATGGGAAGAATTGGAATCACTCCAAAAGAGACAATGGAATTTATTGCAGAAGTACAATCATTAGAAAATATTTTTATTAAAGGTATTTCTACACATTTTGCAACATCAGATGAAAAAAATTTATCGTACGCACATAAACAACTTTCCATTTTTCAAACATTAGTGCAAAATATTAAACATAGTACATCGTTAGAGCCAATTATTCATTGTGCTAATAGTGGAGCAATTTTGCAAATGAAAGAATCCCATTTTGATATGGTGCGTCCCGGAATAATGATGTATGGATATTTTCCATCACAAAGTATTCGCAAAAAAGTTTTACTACATCCCGTCATGTCAGTCTATTCACACATTGCATTTCTTAAAGTGGTAGAAAAAGGTACCAGTATTGGGTATGGAAGAAAATATATCACAAAAAAGAAAACAACTATAGCAACTATTACTGTTGGTTATGCTGATGGTATCAGCAGAAATCTTTCTCAAAAATTAGAAGTGATAATTAACAAAAAAAAATATACAATAGCAGGTACTATTGCTATGGACCAGATTATGGTGGATGTTGGTCTTCATCATGATATTCAAGTTGGAGATAGTGTAATTATCATTGGTAAAGATAGTGCAAAACAAATTACAGCATGGGATATAGCAAATCAATTACAAACAATTCCGTATGAAATAACCTGTGCAATTAGTGAACGTATTCCAAGGAAATATATTTATGGATAATGTTGAAGAATACATGTTGCGAGTATTACGTCGCACACAATTACAATTGGAAGAAAATCTTACACCAGAGCAAATTTCAAAATTTAATGCGATGCTTGAAAAAGTAGAACAAGCACCATCATTAGAAAATGAGATTTCTTTATTTAAAAAAGTGAAAGGGTTTCAACAAACTGCTCTTACAATGGAATGGATAGTAAAAAGAGTACATTACACAGGAGAAGAATTTTCGTTAGAACAATTTGAAAATGATATCAATCTTGTGAATGAAAAATTTTTTCAATCATTTGTTAATGAATCTACAATTTCTATTCCATCACATCAAAAAGATGAAGTCTTTGAACAGGGCTTTACTGTAGAAGAAAAAGAAATTTTTGAACCAGTAATAGAACAAAAAATTGAACCACAAGAAAAAATACAAAAACAAGAATCAACACAAGAAGACTCACCATATTTTGCTACACAAAAAAAAGACATTCCTTTACCACAATCATCAATTCCAATTCCCACCGGTGCAAGTAATTCACCATCATTAATAGTATTTTTGGAACCACAATTAGTATTAAGTTTCCAACGCTTTACGGATACAATGCAAAAAATAGGAGATAAAAGTCCGATTGAACGCAAAGCAATTTATCCGTTATTAAAAGCAATCGCAAAAAGTTCTATTGATTTTGCTCGTGTAAAAAATAAAACACTGGTTGTAGAATTTCTTCAAATGGTAATAGAATTTCTCACAACACTTGATGCTGTTGGAACAATTCGTGAAAAAGAAGTAACTGTAGCAATTAAAGATTTTGGAAATCGTCTTTCTATTGCAATGAATTCGCAATCTGGTGGAGAAGAACATCTTCAAACGCTCAACGAATTTTTACGAACGTCAAATAATTCTTTAAAATTATAAAAAATATTGTCATTGCGATTCCACTTTAGTGGAAGAAGCAATCTTAAAAATATGAAACAAGAAATTTACGTTGTAATTATGGCTGGCGGAATTGGCTCTCGTTTTTGGCCCCGCAGCAGAGAAAAAAATCCGAAACAACTTTTGGAAATTGTTGGCAATGGAACAATGCTGCAAAATACGATTCAACGATTAGAAAATTTTGTTGAACAAAAAAATATTTTCATCGTTACCAATAAACTTTTGAAACAAGCAATTTCCAAACAAGTTCCAAAAATTCCCTGTGAAAATATTCTTGTAGAACCACTTGGAAGAAATACTGCCCCATGCATCGGACTTGCTGCCTTGTTTATAGAACGACTCAATCCGCAGGGAGTAATGGTGGTGTTACCTGCAGACCATCTTATTACCGATGAAGAAAAATTTCTTTCAATTCTCACTAAAGGTGTAGAAACAGCAAAAAAACATTCTGCGTTGGTAACGATTGGTATTCAACCAACAAGACCTGAAACAGGATATGGTTATATTCAAATAGAAGAAGAAGCAACACCAAAAGAATTACAAAAAAACGGAATTTATCGTGTAAAAACTTTTGCAGAAAAACCCAACAATACTACTGCACAACAATTTTTAGAAAGCGGAGATTTTTTGTGGAATAGCGGAATGTTTATTTGGCGAGCCGATGTTATTTTACATGAAATCCAAAAATCACTTCCCGAACTTCATCAACAACTTCTTACCTTAAAGCCGGCAATAGGAACAACACTTTTTGAGCAATCATTAGAAAAAGCCTACGGATTGCTCCGCGGTATTTCTATTGATTATGGTGTGATGGAAAAAGCAGAAAATGTATATGTCGTAAAAAGCGAATTTGGTTGGAATGATGTGGGTTCGTGGGATGAAGTAATGCGGATTTCTCCAAAAGATGAACAAGGAAATTTTCTCAAAGGAAAAACCATCACCCACAATACAAAAAACACCTACATTCACGCAGAGCATAAACTTGTTGCCACAGTGGGAATGGAAAATGTCATAATTATTGATACTCCTGATGCAACATTAATTTGCAAAAAAGGTGATTCACAAGATGTAAAAGAAATTGTTGATGCACTTCGCCGAAAACAAATGACGGAATATTTGTAAAGCAGAATATAGAAGTCAGAAATCAGAATCTATAATACAAAAATTTATACCATAATCCATATAATCAATAGTGAATAAATATTATGAACAAAAAACTTACCACAATTTTTCTTTTATTATTTGTTTTTATTGGTTGTGCTTCATCGCCGCGTTTTACCAAAGAAACTTCAACAAAAAAACGCTCAACTACTTCATCTACAAAAAAAACAACTTCTACTACAACAGAAAAGAAAAAAGAAACAACAACGACTTCAACAGAAGCCCCACCAAAAAAATCTCCATCATCTTCAGAAGTGCAAGAAGGATTGGCTTCGTACTATGCAGATAAATTTCACGGAAGAAAAACTGCGAGTGGAGAAATTTTTGATATGCACAAACTTACCGCAGCACATCGTACATTGCCATTCGGAACAAAAGTAAAAGTAACAAATCTCGCTAATGATAAATCCGTTATTGTTCGTATTAATGATAGAGGACCTTTTAAATTGGTACGTATTACAGATTTATCGTATGGTGCTGCAAAAGAAATAGATATGATTAAAAGTGGTACAGCAAAAGTGCGATTGGAAGTGTTAGAAATGGGTGAGGGAAAATAAGACCTTGATTTATAAGATTATAGGATTACCAAGAAAGTAGATAGAGATTTCTGACTTCCATAATTCACATAATCCATGGTAAAAAAATTTCATTTATTTTTAAACGCTTCTTCATACGCTATTTGATGTGAAGCATCTACAGAAACTAATACACGAAGCCCATTTTCATCACCATAATTTTTAAGAATATCAGCCAGTTCTTGATATTTAGTATCAAAAAAAGTTTTAAAAAGTAATGAACGTGAATTTCCTTGTTTTTTCACTTCAGCAATTTTTTCCAACGCACTAATAATATTTTCATATCCTTTTTGTGGTTTTGTTGCTAAAACATCTAAACCATGAAAATAAAATGTATATAATGCCTCACGAAATTGTTGATACTGTGGATTGAGAAAATCTTCTATTAAAGAAAATTTATTATACGCAGCCGAAGGATTTCGTTCCCAGCCTTTTGATGAAGAAGGGGCAGCATTACAAATAGTAAAGGCTTTCTGGTAATAAGGTGTTCCGCTTAGCACATCGTACGAATCATAATCAAGTCCAACGATGAGATACATATAAAAATCAATAAAATCGGTCAACGCATCATATTGAGATTCGTTTCTATATAATGCTTGATTTTTTATGTAGGTAAATTGCCATTGGTCATCAAAAACGCGGAGCATTGCAGTATTTTTTTCAGAAGGATTTTTTCCAATAAAAATTGGTCGTTGGCTTCCAATAAAAACTTGTGCAGAATATCCATTATCACCAACAGTAGAAGTCAAAAAAATATTCATTGTGCATTGAATTTTTTCTCCACCCAAATCCTCATTCGTCCATTTATTAGAATTAATATAATTTTGAATATCTTGTGCAAAATTTTGCAACAAATCTTTTGTAGACCCTTGAATTTTATCCGTATTAACAGTTACTTGACATTCAATTTGTGCGTTCGAAGTATTGAAATACACGATAAAAATGATGTATATTGCGAAGAGTAATTTTTTCATAGATTTATAGTAGTAATAGACCTCACAGGTTTTTAAAACCTGTATAAAAAATTTCTACCACTAAATATAGAGAGTTTTATTATGGTGTTCAAGTTTTCGATTTTTAAAGTGATAATGTTTACTTTTTTCATATTTTATTCACAATCTGCAAAAGCAAGTTTTGAAAGAAATTTTCAGTCAACATTAGTAAAGGGAAGAGGCCTTTCAGGAATTGCTTCATCGCAATATGAATTTGTATTGTTAAATCCAGCAACAATAGCACAATTACAACAATCATCAATTTCGCTTTCCTATACACCTTCCATTTTTGAAATTCCTGAACTTTCCAGTACAACAATAATTTCTGCCATTCCAACAGAATATGGAAATATTGGTGCTTCTTTTACTACCAATGGAATTTCTCTCTATCGTGAAATGATAGGAACATTAACGTATGCAAAAAATTTTGATGGACAATATAATGTTGGTGTGAATATCAATCTTCAAAATCTTACCATAAAAAATTATGGTTCTACTTCCGTTATTGGAATTGATATTGGTGGTTCTGTAAATATTGTAGAAAATGTGCGAACAGGTTTTTCTATTTTGAATATTAACCGTCCAACACTTGGAAAAATAAAAGACGAATTGCCCCAAGTATATAGTGCTGGAATAGAATATATGTTTGCTTCATCTGCTCTTATTTCTTTAGATATGGTGAAAGATGTACGGTATCCATTAGCACTACGAATTGGTACAGATTTTTCTCCGCATGAAATTATTACTGTTCGTTTTGGAATGCACAATCAACCTTTTAAAATACACATGCAAACTTCTTCATATTATGGTGGGATAAGTATTCATTATGAATTTATCAATTTTAATTATGCTGTGGAAATGCGAAATGAACTAGGAATTACTCATTCTTTAGGATTTTCTTTTTCGTTATGATATGAAAAAAATATAATTTAAAATGAAGATATCATCATTATTTAATAATCATAAAAAAATACTTTTTCTAATTTTAGGAATCAGTATTTTTTATTCTTTTTATAGATTGGGAGCAACAGATTTGATTGAATGGGATGAAGCATATTATTCCGATAGAGTTGCTGTTGTATTCTATGATGGTGAATGGTTAGACCAAAGTTCTTTGGCGTATGGTGGGCTGTGGACGGGTTCACATCCACCACTTGTTATTTGGATAATGACAATTTCATGCAAAATATTTGGATTCAATGAATGGGGACTTCGTATTCCAATAGCAATGTTTGGTATTCTGATTATTATATTAGTTTTTTTCTTTACACAATCCCTTACCCAAAATACTACTCTTGCATTATTATCATCAATAATTCTTTTGATGATTTCTTTTTTCATTGAATATACACGAAAAGCACAATTGGATATTCCTGTGCTATTTTTGATGATGTTAACAGTATTCTTATTTTGGCAATCGTTGAAAAAAAATCCATATCGTTACGCTATTCTTGCTGGAATTGTATTAGGATTAGGTTTAATGTCGAAAATAATTGTTGCTTTTCTCGCTGTAGGAATTATTGCATTTTTTATTGTGTGGGAATTTTTTAGAGGAGATAAAAAAATACAATCAATAATTAATTTGATAATACTTTTTATTATAGGACTTCTTGTTGTTTTGCCATGGCACATTCTTATTACCCAGAAATATGGTTTAGTATATTGGGAACAAGCGTATGGTTATCACGTTTTTAAGAGAATGTCCACCACATTAGAAAACCATACCTCCGTATTGGGAATATTATATTGGCCAATGGAAATTTTAAAGAAATTTTCCGGACTCTTTCCATTTATTATTTTGGGAATGTTTACATGTTCGCAAGTTCAAGCATGTAATTCACAAGAAAAAAGATTTTTATGGTCAGCATTTCTTGTTCCGTTCATGATATTTTCTCTAACCTCTACAAAATTTCATACATATTTTTTACTCTTTAGTATACCATTAGCAATTTTTTGTGCTATCGGAATATGGTACACATACAAAAACTTTTCTACAACATCATTTATAATGCTTCCTTTATCAATAGCAAGTTTAGTGTGGGTACAAACACATCCGCTTCATCGTGCATTTGAAGAAATTGTTTTTTCTGTAAGAAATTTTTCTTTTCCTGCATTACAACCAATTATATCGCTTGGAATTTTTATTGGTATATTCTGTGGGATGTATTTTTTAAGTGTAAAATTTTTGATAAAAATAAAATCCTCAAAGAAAGTTCAATATATTCTCTATAGCATATTTTTTGTTTTACCAATTATTATCATGAGTTTTAACCCACTTATTAAATCCGGAAATGATTGGGAAAAAATTCTATCTATTATAAAAGAGAAAAAAGCAGAAAAAATCTTGTATGTAGGAAATACAACGGCAGTAGTTCATTTTTATATGAAGAATTTTTTAGAACGAAATACTATTTCTGTAGAATATCTTCCTGTAAATAGTTCTGAAGAACAAATAAATAATGCATTACACAATGTTTCTTATTGTGTTATGGGGAAAAATAATTCTCCACAATCATATAAAAAATTATCCTTAATATCCGAAACGGGAAAATTATCTTTTTATAAAAGAATAGAATAGTATGAGATTATTATACTCTTTATTTATTATTATCTTCTTTTTTTCTCCAGTAATATTTTCCCAAACTGAAAATGCAGATACAACTTCTGTTTCTGATACCAATGAAGAAAAAGAATTAGAAAATTTATTAGAAAATTCTGATAATGACGAACTTGATAATTCTTCTTTGTTAGATGAATTAGAATATTATCGCAAAAACCCTATTGATGTTCGTTCTGCTTCTGTGGAAGATTTAACCGTAATTCCATTTATCTCACCAAATACTGCAGAAAAAATTCTCTTTATTAGTGATTCTGTAAAAACCCCAAAACAATTTTTTGCTCGCCTAAAAGTAATTGAACAACAGCAAAAAATTTCTCTCAAACCATATCTAACATTTTCTGTAGAAGAAAAAACATCAATGCCGGAAATATTTAATAATATTTCTGCAACATTTCGTTCACGATATTCTTCGGATATTGAAAAATCTCAAGAAATACCATCAGATGAATATTACGGTAGTTTATATAAAAATTATAACCGTTTACAATTTGGAAATAAAGCATGGAATGCAACGGTATTGTACGAAAAAGATGCTGGTGAAGATTTTCGTTCTGGATTTTTTTCTGGATATGTTGCCGTGAATGATATTTCTATTCTTCAAAAATTATTGGTAGGAAATTTTTCTCTGAATACAGGTCAAGGTTTGGTCGTTGGACGTTTTTCTCCCTCATCAAAAGTAGGAACTCCGGTATTTCAAATAAAAAAACGTGGTTCAAGAATTCTTCCCTACAATTCTGCAGATGAATTTAATTATTTTACTGGTGGTGCAGCAACCATAGAAGTGCAAAAATTTTCTCTTACACCATTTTTTTCTCAGCGAAAACTTCCTGCCTCAATTGATGATAGCAATTATGTAACAAGTTTATATACTGCTGGATTATTCCGAACTGCAACTGAACAAAATAAAAGAGCTGCTCTGCAAGAACAATTATTTGGAGCAATGGGTTCGTATTCACCAAATGCAACAAATAAAGTTGGTGTAAGTATTTTACACGCTCGTTATGATACTCCATTACGGCTTAATATTCCATATGCATTTAAAGGCGAACAAGTAACGGTTGCTGGTGTTGATGCAGATGTTATGATTCATTCCATAAATTTTTTTGGTGAACTGGCAGGAAATGATATTCATTCTTTAGGCGGGATTGTTGGTGCAATGTTCCCGGTAACAAAAAATTTTACATTGGGAATTCATTTGCGTTCGTATTCCCAACAATTTATGAATCCATTTGCTTCTGCATTTAGTGAACGAGGTATTCCAAATGGAGAGCAGGGAAAATATCTTGGTGCAGATTTTCGTGCAACATCATGGCTGCAATTTTTTTCTTATTATGATTCTTATACAGTTTTTTCTTCTTCCGTTTTTCCACTTGATGGAGGAGAATATTTTTTACGAACGGAAGTTATTCCTGTAAGGCCATTAGAAATTGCAGTCCAAGTAAAACAAAAGACTGAAGAGGCAATGTACACTATTAATGATGATGGTGAAAAGATTTTGCAAGAACGCGGACAATATAAAGTGCGATTAGAATATTCTTATAATGTTTCTCGAAATATTCTTTTTAAACAAAGAGTAGAATATACTAATGTTGGATATTCAATAACAGAAGAACAAGAAAAAGGAGTATTACTTTTTACTTCAATAAAATTGCAAGAACTTTTTCCACAATTTTCTTGTGAAGGAAGAATTGTATTTTACGAGACAGATTCTTACGATTCACGATTATATCAATATGAATCTGATGTTGCAGGAGCAGTTTCCAATCCACCATTATATGGAAAAGGACAACGTTGGTACATTCTTGGAAAGTATGAGTTTTATCCAAAAATGAATTTA
Source organism: uncultured Bacteroidota bacterium (assembly GCA_937920105.1). Taxonomy (GTDB): domain Bacteria; phylum Bacteroidota; class Ignavibacteria; order UBA10030; family UBA8401; genus CALETH01. The sequence goes on along the minus strand of CALETH010000083.1, from coordinate 24,560 downwards.
TCATTTAAATATGGCGAAACGATTAAACCGCCAACATCTTCCACTATTAGTATAGATAATAAATTTACTGTGCAGTTAGATATTCTGTTATAAGATTTTAAAAAAGATTTTGTATATTACAAAACAATTTGCTGGTGTAGCTCAGATGGTAGAGCAACTGATTCGTAATCAGTAGGTCGTGGGTTCAATTCCCATCGCCAGCTCCACACAAATCCGAAATTCTTAAAAGATGATAGAGTTTCGGATTTTATATTTCACCATTTTTTATTACAAACTATGTCGTATACAATAACTTTTTTAATTTGGATTGGAACAATGCTTATTATCTTAGCATTGGGTTTTATCTATATGGGTTGGAGATTAATCAATCCATTTCAATTACAATCTCCATACAAACAAATTGCGTGGACTGTATTAACGTTGATGTATATTCTCCCGCTCAGTTCATTTTTTCTTTTACGGTTTGCAGAAAAATGGAGTGATGCTTTTGCATGGATTGCTTATACATGTTTGGGACTGCTTTCTTTTCTTTTTATTGTACTTCTTACACGAGATGTTTTATTGTTATTAGGAATTAATATTCAAAAATTAATTTCATTTTTTTCTTCTTCACAAAATATTGATACAACAAAAAGAGAATTTCTTTTGCAGATGACAAATATTGGAGTGATTGTTACAGCCGGAATGTTGACAGGCTACGGTGTTTATCAAGCAAGAAAAAAGCCCGGAATTGTGAATGTGGAAGTTCCCATAAAAAAGTTACCACAAGAATTTGATGGATTTACAATAGTACAAATTAGCGATGTTCATGCTGGTTTAACAATTAAACGTGATTGGATTGAAACCATTGTTACAGAAATTAAAAATTTGTCTCCAGACTTACTTGCGTTTACAGGAGACCTTGCTGATGGTTCAGTTTTACATTTACAAAATGATGTTGCACCTTTAGCAGACATTTCTGCACCGTACGGAAAATTTTTTGTTACAGGAAATCATGAATATTATTCCGGAGCAGAAGCATGGGTGAAACACGCACAAAATCTTGGCTATGATGTATTGATAAACGAACATCGTCGCATTGAAAAAAATGGAACACATATTATTCTCGCTGGTGTTACGGATTATACTGGAGGGCAGTTTTTTCCACATCATAAATCAAACCCTAAAAAAGCGTTAGAAGGGGCAACTGTAGATACGGCAAAAATTCTTCTTGCACATCAACCGCGAAGTTTATATCAAACCAATGATTTGGATATTGATTTAGTGTTGATGGGACATACTCATGGCGGACAATTTTTTCCTTGGAATTTTGCAGCAACTATTGGACAACCTTTTATCAAGGGCTTGAATAAGTATAATGATACTTGGGCGTATGTGAGTAAAGGAACTGGGTATTGGGGACCACCAGTGCGTCTTGGTGCAAGGTCTGAAATAACAGTAATAAAATTAAAGAAAGAAATTGGCTAAAAATATAAATGAACGGAAAAATTTTTGACCTTATTATTATTGGTGCAGGACCTGCAGGACTTTCTGTTGCGATAGAAGCCCAGAAAAAAAATCTTAACTATCTTGTAATAGAAAAAGGTGGAATTGCAAATTCTATTCAATATTTTCCAACGGGAATGACATTTTTTTCTACTCCAGAATTATTAGAAATTGGAGAAATTCCTTTCACCTCTTCTGCAATGAGACCAACGCGAGTTGAAGGCTTAGAATATTACACGCGTGTTGCAGAATTTTATAAATTGAAATTACATCTTTTTGAACAAGTAGATTTCATTCAAAAAAAATCTCAGAAAATAATTCTTACTACGAATAAAGACATCTATCACACACACAATATTGTTATCGCAACTGGATATTACGATAATCCCAATCACTTAAATATTGTGGGTGAAGAGTTGGGAAAAGTTTTTCACTATTATTCTGAACCATTTCTTTTTTATAAACAAAATGTTGCAGTAATTGGTGGAAAAAATTCTGCAGCAATTGCAGCGTTGGAACTGTATCGACATGGAGCGAATGTTACACTCATTCATCGTGGAGAAGCGTTAAGCGATAAAATTAAATATTGGATTAAACCGGATATTGAAAATAGAATAAAAGAAAAAAACATCACTGCATATTTTAACACAACAGTAAAACAAATTTTTCCTGATTCACTTCTTTTAGAAACACTGCGAGGCGAAGAAAAAATTTCTAATGATTTTGTATTTTCGCTCATTGGTTACCATCCTGATTATGATTTTTTGAAAAATTGTGGTATTGAGTTGGACGAAGAAACATTTACACCACAACATAATCCTGAAACATATCAAACCAACGTAAAAAATATTTACATTGCTGGTTCAATTGTTGCAGCAAAAAATAATAACAAAATTTTTATAGAAAACGGAAGATTGCACGGAAAAAAAATTGTGGAAGATATTATAGAAAAAAATAATGCAATACACTGAAATAATTCTCATTCTTGATTTTGGTTCACAATACACACAACTCATTGCACGTCGCATTCGCGAATTGAATGTCTATTGTGAAATCCACCCGTACAATATTTCATTAGAAAAAATTCAAGCACTCAAGCCCAACGGAATAATTTTCTCCGGTGGACCTTCCAGTGTGTATTCTCCAGATGCACCAATTTCACATCCAAAAATTTTTGAACTCAATATTCCAATTTTAGGAATTTGTTACGGACTTCAACTTATTGCATTTCAAAATAAAGGAGAAGTTGCAAAATCTACCCATAAAGAATTTGGAAGAGCATTCATCAAATTCAATTCATCAGGTAAAATTTTCAAAAATATTTCTTCGCCAACAGAAGTATGGATGAGTCATGGAGATGCATTAACAAAACTTCCAAAAAATTTTGAAGTCATTGCCCAATCTGATAATGCACCAATTTGTGCAATTCAATATGAGCAAAAAAAAATGTATGGAGTGCAGTTTCATCCAGAAGTAGTCCATACAAAAGAAGGAAAAAAAATCCTCTCCAATTTTCTTTTTGAAATATGTCAATGTAAAGGTGATTGGAATACAACATCGTTTATAGAACAATCAATTAAAGAAATTCAACAAAAAGTAGGGAAAGAAAAAGTTATTTGTGCTTTAAGTGGTGGTGTGGATTCTTCTGTTGCTGCGGTTTTATTACACAAAGCCATTGGAAACCAACTTTTGTGCATTCACATAGATAATGGTTTGATGCGAAAAGGAGAAAGTGCTGCTGTGGTAAAAACTTTTCGCGATGAATATCATATCCCATTAGATTTTATTGATGCAACAAAAATTTTTCTTGAACGCCTACAAGGAATTACGGAGCCAGAAAAAAAACGGAAAATTATTGGAAATACATTTATTGAAATTTTTGAACACGAAGCACAAAAAAATAGTAACGCGAAATTTCTTGCACAAGGAACACTGTATCCGGATGTCATAGAATCAGTTTCCTTTAAAGGACCTTCCGCAACAATCAAAACACATCACAATGTTGGTGGATTACCGGAAAAAATGAATTTGCAATTACTTGAACCATTTCGCGAATTATTTAAAGATGAAGTAAGAGCAATCGGAAGGGAATTGGGGTTGCCACATTCATTTATTGATAGACATCCTTTTCCCGGACCCGGATTAGCAATTCGTGTTTTAGGAGAAATAACTCCAGAGCGATTAGAAATTTTGCGAAACGCAGATGAAATTTTTATTGATGAACTTCATCGCAATAATTTGTATGATACAATATGGCAAGCGTTTTCAGTTTTGTTGCCAGTGCAATCTGTTGGAGTGATGGGAGATGAACGCACGTATGAAAATACACTTGCCTTGCGTGCTGTAACCAGTATTGATGGAATGACCGCAGATTGGGCACATTTTCCGTATGAAATTCTTGCAAAAATTTCCAACAGAATTATCAATGAAGTGCGAGGAATTAATAGAGTGGTGTATGATATAAGTTCCAAACCACCAGCAACAATTGAGTGGGAGTAATAAAAGTGGATAATGAAAAAGTAAAAATTGAAAATTATTTGATTATTTTTTGAAAAAAAGCAAAACGTCATTCCCGCAGGTTTTTAGCGGGAATCTATTTTTAGCAAAATATAAATGTAGGAATGGGCTTATCCCGCTTCTGCGGGATGCAAATCTATTCCATAAAAAAACCTGTCATTCCCGAATGCTTTTATCGGGAATCCATTTTTGGAAGCATGGCGAAAAGACCTTGTTGTTTGTAGTAAGTTGGTTCATTGATAAAGTTATATCTTGGTAATCCTATAATTTTGTAAATCGTGGTCAATAATGAAACAAAAAATTTATTTAGATTATAGTTCAACAACACCGTTAGATGCAGAAGTGTACGAAGCAATGCAGCCATATTTTATGGAAAAATTTGGCAATGCTTCTTCACTTCATTCTTACGGAAGAGAAACAAAAATTGTGTTGGAAGAAAGTCGTGCAACAATTGCTCATGCAATCAATGCAGAAGTGGGGGAAATATTTTTCACTAGTGGAGGAACAGAATCTAATAATTACGCACTTATTGGAACAGCATTTGCAGAAAAACGAAAGACAGGAAAAAATCACATTATAATTTCTGCAATAGAACATCATGCCGTTTTACACACTGCTGAATATCTACGACAACTTGGTTATGAGATAACAATTCTTCCTGTTGATAGTAATGGAAAAGTACATCTTGATACCGTAGAAAAATCCATTACATCAAAGACAATGTTAGTTTCTGTAATGCACGCCAATAATGAAGTTGGAACTATTCAACCAATTGAAGAAATAGGAAAAATTGCACGAGAAAAAAAAATATTTTTCCATTCAGATAGTGTACAAACACTCGGAAAAATTTCTTTAGATATACAAAAAATTTCTGTAGATATGCTTTCTTTTTCTGCACATAAAATTTATGGACCAAAGGGAATTGGTGCAATTTATATTCGTAAAGGAGTAGAGATAGATTCATTTCTTCATGGTGGGGCGCAAGAAAGAAATCGCAGAGCAGGAACAGAAAATATTCCGCTCATTGTTGGTTTTGCAAAAGCAGTGGAAAAAATAATTGCAGAAAAAGAACATCATTATAATCACACCATAAAAATAAAAAATTATCTTCAATCACAATTACAATCAATAGAAGGTGTTATTATAAATGGACATCCGACAGAATCACTTTCAAATATTTTTAATATTTCTTTTGATAGCAAAGTTTTTTCTATAGAAGGAGATACGTTAATTTTGAATATGGATTTACAAGGAATTGCTGTCTCGAGTGGTTCTGCTTGTACATCCGGAAGTGAAAAACCATCCCACGTTTTACAAGCAATGGGAAGAGACGCAAAAACAACAACCGCAACAATTCGTTTTTCTTTTGGAAAATTTACAACAATGGAAGAAATTGAATATATTATTCAAGTAGTGAAAAATATAACCATGATTCATAAGATTAAATGATTACCAAGAAAATCTGACCTGCAGCGTACGGTCATTCCCGCATGTTTTAAGCGGGAATTCATTGCATGGATATTTGAGACAAAGCAATTTTTGTAAAACACATTATTTATTTTAATAAGGAACAAAAAATATGAAACAAATTTTCTTTTTCATCATAGCATTATTTTTTATCAGTTGTGAACAAACAGAGCAAGATGCTAATGAAAATTTTAAAAAAGCGACTGAATTTTATAAACAAAAAGAATATGAAATTGCAGAATATTATTTTGATAAAATCCCCGAAGATAATCCATTATACTCTGAATCCCAAAGAATCTTACAAGAGATTGACAATATCAAATTATTTTCTTCAGAAAAATTAGCAAAGCCAGAAGAATTGCGTCAAGTAAAAGTTCTTAACCATACATTTACTTTTAATGCAGAAACGATGGAGCCAAAACACAATATCAAAATTTCTAGTGAAAATACTAGAACGATTCGTTTTATGGTGTTAAAATTCACTTATTATAATGAAGTAAATCAACCTGTTGACCAAATTGTGGTAAGAGAAAATTTAGTGATGTATGGTAGAGTAACAGATACATTTAAAGATGTTATCCCAGGAAAAGTAAAATCAAAATTTTATAGTTCGAGAGTAGAAATACTCTCTGCTGAATTTGATGATTAAGAAATTTTCTGTGAAAAAAACAATATATATTTTTGGAGTATTAATTTTTATTACTGGAGTAATATTATATTATGTTTTTCCAGAACGTCCTCAACATCATCAAAAAAATAATGTTGTATCATCACAAGAACCAAAAATAATAAAATTTCTTGCTGTTGGAGATATTAACCTTGGGCGTACCGTTGGACAACGTATCTTAAACGAAGATATTAATTATCCATTTCACCATACAGATACAATTTTTCGCAATGCTGATATTGTATTTGCAAATCTTGAATGTCAACTTTCAGACCAAAAAGGGAAAACACAACATTCAAAGAACAACTTAATTTTTACTGGACCTCCACAAGGGGCAACTTCACTTTCCAATGCTGGAATATGGTATGTTTCTACAGCAAACAATCATGCTTTTGATTACGGAAAAAAAGCGTTATTAGAAACATTAGAAAATCTTGACTCTCAAAATATTGTTCATGTAGGAACGCATCGTTCAGAAAAATATTTGTATGAACCAATATGTTTTGAAGAAAATGGAATTAGGTTTGCGCTTTTTGCTGTAACGGATGTTATGAATTTTAAAAATGGTTGGGAAGAAAATGTTGCACAAGCAGATACGGGAAAATTATTTCCCATCATACGTGAAGCAAGAAATTTCGTAGATATTATTATTGTGAGTTTCCATGGAGGAAATGAATATCAAGACACACCCACACAACGAGTAAAAGATTTTGCTTATGAATGTGCAAAACAAAAGGTGGATATTTTTTTAGGACATCATCCGCACGTACCGTATGGAATAGAAAAATATCACAATATGTACATTTTTCATTCTCTCGGAAATTTTGTATTTTATCAACCACAACACTTTTGGACTCAGGTAAGTTATGCTGCGGAAATAACTATACAAAAAAATGATACTGTAACATCGTTGAAAAATATTAACATTATTCCAATAAAAGCAGATTATCAGCCGCAAATTTTACAAGATAGTATTGCTAAAATAAAATTAGAAAAACAAGTAAGAAAATTATCAAATATTTTTTAAAATGAAAAATACAATAAATATATTTTTTTTAGTAAGCATTCTTTTCATCAGTTGTAGTGGAACAAAAGAAACAGCATCGCTTTCTGTAGAAGAACGCTTTACACAAGCAATGAAAAATTTTGAAGACGAAAATTATCTTGAAGCAATAGAAGATTACAAAATTATCACCATTCAATTTCAAGGAAGTTCGTACGCACCAGAATCACAATATTATCTTGCACAATCACGATATTTACGAGAAGAATATATTCTCGCAGCATCAGAATATGATGCACTTGTACGGTTAATGCCCAATAGTAAATATGTTCCACAAGCACGATATATGCGAGCAATGTGTTATTACAATCTTTCACCACGCTCACAACTAGACCAGCAATACACACGTCAAGCAATAGAAGATTTTCAGACATTCATTGAATACACACCAACCGCAGATTCTTTAGTAAAAGATTCTGAAAATAAAATTCAAGAACTCAATACTAAATTGGCAAAAAAAATCTACGAAAGCGGGAGATTATATTTTACGATGGAGTATTACAAAGCTTCTATAGAATATTTTGATAATCTTCTTCAAAAATATCATGACTCTGAATATGCTGATGATGCTTTGTTGTGGAAAGCAAAAGCATTAAAAGAACGTAAAGATTTTTCTACAGCACTACAAACCATTCAAATACTTATAGAAAAATACCCAAAAAGCGAATTATTATCTGAAGCACAAGAACTGCAAAAAGAAATGAAAGAATAATTATGGAAAATATTCTCACAGTAAAAAATTCGCAAGTAACAATGACACAATTAGTGCTGCCAAATGATACCAATCAACTTGGGAATTTGGCAGGAGGCGTACTCATGAATTGGATAGACTTAGCCGCTGCTATTGCCGCATCAAGACACACACAACGAGTTTGTGTAACCGCTTCTGTAGATGAATTAAACTTTCTCCATCCCATTAAGCAAGGAGAAGTAGTAATGCTGTACGCATCAGTAAATAGAGTTTTTAAAACTTCTATGGAAATTGGAGTAAAAGTATTTGCAGAAAATCCATTGCAAGGAACAACACGTCATGCAAACAGTGCCTATCTCACTTTTGTTGCTATTGATGGAAACAATAAAGGAATTATTTCACCACCAATTCATCCTGAAACCGAAGAAGAAAAACGCCGTTACGAACAAGCCGCAATTCGCCGCGAAGCACGATTAGCACGAAGAAAGTTATTCACTCAATCATAAAAATTTTTTGTGTCATTTTCCGTAAAAGTTTTACGAAATATTTTTTTTATTTTTTTGTATTATTTTTTTCACTTCTACAAAGCACAAGCCTATAACAGTGTAAGTACTGTTACTCAATGCACACTCCCGCAAAATTTATCCTTTCCCAATATATTTTATTACAATAATGATTCTATTCCAGATATTGTGTATTACGAAAAGGAAACATCTTCTCTTAAAATGGTATTAGGGGATGGGAATGGAAAATTCTCTGAACAAAAAAAAATTGCAATAACAACACCATTTTTTTTTCTTACCACTGCAAAATTAAATAAAGATTCTGTTGATGATATTATTCTTGTTCATCGTGAAACAAGCAGTATAGAAATTTTGATGAGTAAAAAAAACGGTCAATACGCTTCACTCAATTATCCTGTGAATTATTATCCAGAAAAAGCAATTTGTGCAGATATAAATAATGATGGAATAATGGATATTTTGAGTATTGGAAAACTCTCTTCAGGTATTTCTATTTTGTTTGGGAAAAAAAATGGAACATTTGTACCTTCTCAAAATATTTTATCAGAAATTCCGATTTCTGAATTGTATGTTGAAAAATTAAATGATGATAATTTTATCGATATTATTTATCGTAATTGGTTAACAGAGGAATTAGTATTCTGTTTTGGAATGGGTAATTTACAATTTGCTGAACAAAGTACCATTCAATTAAAAAGTGAGAGTGCAAAATTTTTCTGTGGAAATTTTAATGGAGATGCAATTATTGATTTTGCCATTGCTTCTGATGAAACACAAAATATACAAATGTATGAAGGCGATGGAGTTGGTGGTTATGATTTTGTTCAGGAACTTTTGTACACGCATCAAGATTTTTTTTCGATGGCATCTTTTTCATCAAAAATTTATTTTGATATCATAACAACAAATATGCAAAAACAAACATTTACTATTTATATTAATAAAGGTAGTGGAAGTTTTTTTAATGGAAGAATATTTGGTATAACATCAACGCCATTATCAATACTTATTGCAGATTATGATGTGGATGGATATGACGATGTTTTATTGATTGATAGTTCGCCAATTTTTTCTACAATATATTGGAATGATAAAAAAAATATCGTTATTCCAACAGATACCTCATTTGAAATTTCTTACGCTGTTGGAAAATCTCCCACTTCATTTGATATTGCAGATATGAATAACGATGGATATAATGACATCATTACTTTAAACAAAGAATCTCAAACAGTTTCTTTATTATTTTCTGATTCTACTCGTTTTAATAGTCAAATTTCTTTTAATGTTTCAGATTCATCGCAATCAGTGAAATATTATTCCTACAATGATAGTTCTTTAACATTTATTATTCCTCAAACAAACGGAAAAATTTCTCTTGTAACCACAGTGAATGAACAAAAATTTTTACAAGAAAAAATATTCACATATTCTACCTCAGTTATTCCAACAATAAAATCCTCTTCAATTATTTTTTCAGAAAAAAATAGTGAAACACAGAAAAATAAAAATATAGAATTTTATAACTACTCATCCATGAAACAACCGCAACTTCGTTATTACAAACAAGTTGAAGGAGAAAAATTTATTCAACGAAGTTTTACACCATTAACACCAATCACTATTTTTACCAGTGCTGTTAATGATTTTAATGGTGATGGAAAAGATGATATTGCGTATATTTATACAGAAAAAAAATCAAAACAAAAAAAAATGGGAATTAGTATAGGTGATTCAACAGAAAATTACACCATATCGTCAGTGATAAATTTTTTACCACAAGATACTCTTATAAAGAAATGTTTTTTTCTTTTTCATGATGTTAATAAAGATAGTATCCTTGATTGTTTTTTTTATAGTATTCCGCAAAAAACTTTATACACTGCTTTGGGAAAAAGGAATGGTGTGTTTTCTGAATTTGTTCCAATTATTGTGAATAGTAATATTATAGATAAAGAAAAAATTCAGATTGTAGATTTTAATAATGATACTATTGATGATATTCTACTTTTTGATGTGGATTCATTAAATGTAAATTTTTACCAAGGAAATGGAGATGGAACATTTTTATCTTCACAAATATTATGTCCGCTTCCACAAAATTCACAATTTCGCTGTGTTGATATGAATAATGATGGAAGAAAAGAAATAGTGTATACAGATTTTTTTAAAAATGCAGTAACAATTCATTATTTTGGTGGTAACTAAAAAATAACCAAAATGGCGGGAGCGAAGCGATGAAGAATCTCAAGTTTAGTAAAAATCTATAAATTAAAAATTAAATGATAAAATATTTACTTTTACATATAATACTTTGTTATTGTTTAACAAATATTACTTTTCCCCAAATTCAAAACCCTAAAGGAAAATGTTTAACATTTTTTCTTTTAGAAGAAAAACTCCATCCATCACAAGAAAAAAATGCGTACGAGAAAAATTTTATTTTGGATAGAGGAATTATAACACAAAAAAATATACTCAGTCCAAGTGGAAAATTTCGTATTCATTTTGATACAATAGGAACACATGCACCAGCACTTGTTAATGCACAAGGAGAAAGAATTCCTAATACAGTTTCTCAATATGTAGATACTCTATCAAAAATATTTGATATAACTTGGGAAAAAGAAATTAATCAATATGGATTTTCTGTTCCTCCATCAGACAATGGAGAAGGTGGGGGAAATGAATATGATATTTATATTCAAGATTTAGGCACATCAAATTTTGGTTACACAAGTTGGGGTGATACACCATTAAATCCCAATAAGCAAAATCCACAATATCCAACGTGGATTGTTATTGATAATGATTTTGGAAAAGGTTTTAGAACTTTGGGAATAGAAGCACTTTCAGCAACAGCGGCACATGAATTTCATCACGCCGTTCAAGTAGGTGGTTCGGGTATATGGACAAGTGATGATTTTTATTTTTATGAACTTTCTGCGGAATCAATGGAACCGACCGTTTTTCCTTTTACTAAAGATTATGTTCACGATGTGGTAACATATTTTGGCAATACGGGAAGTATTCCTTTATGGAATTCATTCAATAGTAATTGGGCAGGCTATGAGCGTGCACTTTTCGGAATTTTTTTAATGACTAAATATAAGACCACAAATATTATGAAAGATATTTGGTCTGCCATAGAAACCATGCCTCCTTGGCAAGCAATGGAAAATGTTTTATCACAATCACCATATTCATCTACCACTGCAAAAGAGTTTGCAGATTTTTCCGTGTGGAATTTTTATACTGGTTCACGAGCAGATACAATAAATTATTATAAAGATGGAAAATATTTTCCCGAACTCACCTATTCAACATCAACAAATTTTCTTTCTGATACATCAAAAAAAATCATAGAAACCTCTGTAAAAAGTTTTACTGCAAGTTATCATTGTACAACAAGAATTTTTGATACACTCTATTGTTTAGTTACAAATATCAATGAAAACGATGCTGTAGCAAATATTCATGGACAATTTCCTTACACATTAAATATTACTGCATTTAACGAAGAAGGAAGTCAAAAAATTTCTAACAGTATATTTGCAAAATTTTCTGTTAGTGATGCCAATAATTGGAAATTTCTTACCTTTGCCAGTGGCGGTGGAATTGCTGCAGATGTTTCACCATTTCCTAATCCATTTAATCCACATTCCTCTTTGCTCTATATTCCAATAGAGAATGTACCTTCTGCTAATGCAACAATACAAATTTTTTCTTCAAGTTATGACCTTGTATTTAACAGTATAGCAAAACCTGCTCAATTTTTGGGAAAATATTATCTTGCATGGAATGGAAAAGATAAGAATAATAATATGGTTGGAAGCGGAATTTATTTTTTTATAATTGCAGAAAATGGAAATATTCGTAAAGGAAAATTTGCGGTGGTACGATGAATGCTATAGAATTCTCCGCTCAAGAAATTTCCAAACACTTTAATCGTCATCAAATTTTTGAAAATATTAATTTCACACTTTCTTTTTTCTCAACATCAACAACATCAAATTCATTAGCAATAATAGGGAATAATGGTGCTGGAAAATCTACACTCATCAAAATTCTTGCCGGAATACTTTCTCCCACCAAAGGTAACGTTGCTTTTTCTATCAATGCAGAAAATATACCCATAAAATTTTTTCATCAACATATAGGTTTTGTTGCACCATATTTACAGTTGTATGATGAATTTTCCGGATTGGAAAATTTATTATTATTTGGAAAAATACGTCAATTAGAGAAAAGTTTTCCCCTACGAGCAGAAAAACTTTTAGAGCAATTCAATTTATCCAATGCAAAAAATTCTTTAGTAAGAATTTATTCTTCAGGAATGAAACAGCGTTTAAAATATTGTGCAGCACTACTCCATCAACCAGAAATATTGTTGTTAGATGAGCCAACAATTACTCTTGATGAAGAAGGAAGAGAAATTGTCTATGAAGTAATGAATGAACAAAGAAAAAAAGGACTTCTCGTTGTCGCCACTAATGAAAAAGAAGATATTGTTGGTATAGAAAAAATTATTGAACTGGGAAAGGGATGATAACAATAGAACAAAAAATTTCTCAAGCAATTCAAGAAATCTATACAGTTTTTTCATCATACAAAAAACCACAAACTCTTAAAGTATGTTGTGAACAGTGTTTTTCACAGCAAGAAGCAAAAGAGATTTTGGCAAAACCATTGCGAGAATTAACATTCAAAGATTTTGCAAGTTATCTTAATGCACCTGTTATTGCCGGTGGTGATATTAATGATTTTAAATTTTTCTTGCCAAGAATTTTAGAACTTCATTCTCAACTTCAAGAACCAGAAGCGTTAAAAAGTATTTTTAACCATCTTGGAGAAGCGGACTACAGAAAAAAATGGAATAATGAGGAAATTCAATCTATAAATCATTATGTAATTCTGTGGTGGGAGTACTGTTTATCAAGAGATAAACCTTCAATTTCTTATGAATTATGTGACATCCTCTCTACACATTTTGACATAGAAATATTATTGGATTTATGGGATAAAAGTGTTTATCCAACGGCGATTGAACATCTCATCTCTTTTGTTTATGATGGTGGCTTTGCTGATAAATGTTTTGAAGGAAATAAATATTTACATGATTGGTTAAAAAGTGATAGAATAAAACAAAAAGTAGAAAAAATATTTTATGAATGTACAGATAAAATAAAACAAGAGAAAATAGATTTTGTCTACAATTTAATTGAGTCATTATCTCCATAGTAAATTGAAACTCGCCTCTATAATTCGTATCTTACAAAATGAAAACGTTACTCATTCCCGCCTATTACGTTTTTTTTAAAGATACTGTATCAGAATTTCGTACACGATACGCATTCAACGCACTATTATTATTTGTTGTTACCACAATTTCCATTACACTATTTGCATTTGGTGGTGATACAGTTTCTTCTCACGTATTAGCGGGAATTTTTTGGATTATTGTTTTTTTTAGTGCAATGTCTGGACTTTCGCGAACGTTTGTGAGTGAAGAAGAACGAGGAACAAGTGTAACATTACAACTTCTTACCAACGCAACATCTGTGTATTTGGGAAAATTAGTATTTAATATCGTTCTTATTTTTTTTCTCACGTGCATAATTGCAGTGTTGTATCAAATTTTAGTAAAAGATTTTGTTGTTCAATCGTACGGAATATTTTGGCTTACACTTTTTCTGGGAAGCATTGGTTTAGCAAGTGCATCTACAATACTTGCAGCAATTATTGCAAAAGCAAATACAAAAGGAACGTTATATCCTGTAGTTTCATTTCCAATTTTGCTTCCATTATTGCTTACACTTATTAATGCAACACGATTGGCAATGGAAGGTGCGTTTTTTAAAGAAGCCGTAACAGATATGCAAGTTCTCATTTCATATCCCATAGTTCTTATTACCGTTTCCTTATTATTTTTTGAAATTGTTTGGAAAGAATAAATGTTTGAAAAATTATTTTTGAAAATAAGTATTACCATTTGGCTAACAATTATTATTGTTGTTGGATTTGTTTTTCCGATAGTAGATTTTCCGCAACATTGGTACGAATTTCCGCTCATTCCCGGATTAGAAGATAAAGCGAGAAATATTTTTTTTCATGTTCCAATGGCGTGGGTAACGGTAGTTGCATTTGTAATGTCAATGGTCTATGCAATCCAATATTTGAAAAAAAGAACTAGTGAGTATGATATACGCTCTGTCGCTGCTGCAGAGTTGGGAATGCTTTTTTGTGTATTAGCAACAGTTACCGGAGCAATTTGGGCAAAATTTAATTGGGGAACTTTTTGGAATTGGGACCCAAGACAAACATCAATATTTATTTTATTATTAATTTACGCTGCCTATTTTGCATTGCGTTCTGCAATAGATGAAGAGCAAAAAAAAGCAACACTTTCCGCAGTGTATTCTATTATTGCAGGAGTTACTGTTCCATTTTTTATTTTTGTGATGCCGCGAATGATGAAAGGGTTGCATCCAGGCTCAAAAGGAGATAGTGAAGGAGCAGGTCCAGTTTTGGAATTTAAAATGGCACCCAATATGTTGGTAATTTTTTTCGCTTCACTTATTGGATTTACATTATTGTATTGGTGGATGTATTCTGTTTCTGTAAGATTGAAAAGATTAGAAGAGAAAGTATAAACATTACAGTTGAGTTAAATGTTAAGTGGTGATTTCAAAGAAAAAATTAAAATTGTATTTATAAGTATAATATTTTTTCCATTTCTATTGTTGTTTTCTCCTTTTATAGTTTTCAATTATTATAGGAGAAATAAATTCAAGAAAAAATATCGTGAATATCTGCAAAATCTCAATGGAGTAAAATTTTTTTGTTACAATAATAGAAAAAATAGTAAAGAATTTATTGAAAAGAACGTATTACCAATTTTGCATAGTGATATAAAAGTAGTTTACCTTGATGGAAGAATACCTAAATCAGATTATGACCCAAAATTTATTTCTGAAACACTCTATAATATAAAAAATAAGAAGGGTTTCCCATATTTATTAAAAATTTCAAATGGTGAAATACTAGATACATCAATAAATAATGATTTCTATAATACAATAAATGGGAATAAAGATATTGATTTTTTAAAGAAGAAAATTAATACATTCTTTTTACAAGAGGAAAAATAATTTATGTACGAACTTTTAGAAAACAATCAATTATATATCGTTCTAACCATAATTCTAACTATTTGGTTTGGATTTATTGGATATTTATTTCGGTTAGAACGAAAGATAAAGAAACTCGAAGAAAAAAAATAAATAAAATTTTAGACTACAAAAGTTTTAAAAACTTTTGAAATCATAATGTATGTATGAGATTTGTCAAGTTTCAAAAACTTGACAAATCTTTTTAAGAAAGGAAAAAAAATATGAATATCAAAATCATCATTTCTATCATTATAATTGTTGGTGCACTTATATTTGGTGCAACATCATTTATGGAAACCAACATCGAATACACCAATTTCTCCCACGCAGAAAAAGTGCAGAAAAAAGTACAAGTAAAAGGAGAATGGGTAAAAGAAAAAGAATCAAAATTTGAAGCCCAGCAAAATCAATTTATCTTTTACATGAAAGATGAAAATAATCACGAAATGAAAATTATTTTAGATGGAGCAAAGCCAAACAATTTTGAAATCGCTACCAGTCTTGTAGCAAAAGGAAGATTTAAAGATGGAACTTTTTATGCTAATGAAGTATTAACAAAGTGTCCATCAAAATATGAAGGAGATTCTTCCGCAGTGAAAAAGATGTTGTAAATTTTGACAATGGATTATATGAATAATGGGAATTGATTTTGGAATATCAACGAACATCATAACAATCTTCACAAATCAGTGTTCCATTTACTAAAAATTAGCGACTTTGCGTCTTTGCGAGAAAAAAAAATAGTTTTATCAAAAAAGGAAAAAATAAACAATGCTTGGCTCAATAATCGTAAAAATAACATTTGCAACATCACTTTTCGCAATGTTTGCATATTTTCTCCATTATAGAAAACAATCAGAAAAAATATTGCAACTTGCAAGAATGTCTTATCAAATATCCGTCGTAGGAATCATTCTTTCTTTCTCATTGTTATCATATTTGATAATGACACATCAATTCCAATTCCATTATGTGTGGAATTACAGTTCCACCGATTTACCAACAGCATTACTTTTTTCCAGTTCGTACGCCGGTCAGGAAGGAAGTTTTATGTTATGGGCATTTTTTACCGGAATTGTTGGAATCTTTTTAATGAATTATGCCGCAAAAAGAAATTATGAAACAGAATTGATGCTTGTGTATTCCGCAATATTTACATTTTTAATTGGAATGCTCATTGCAAAAAATCCGTTCGCTTATATTTGGGATGTATTTCCCAGTGAACTTCTTCGTACAGGAATAGTTCCGCCAGACGTTACTAATTACATTTGGCTTGATAAAGCAAAACAACTTTGGGCACAATATCCAGTAGGAGGGCGAGGATTGAATCCATTATTACAAAATTATTGGATGGTGATACATCCACCAATTTTATTTATCGGATTTACCTCAATGTCAATTCCGTTTTCGTACGCAATTGCTGGAATGTTGAAAAAAGATTACGTGCATTGGATTCGCATTGCAACTCCGTGGACAGTATTTGGTGCATTGGCACTTGGCACAGGAATTATGCTCGGTGGATATTGGGCGTATGAAACATTGGGCTGGGGCGGATATTGGGCTTGGGACCCTGTAGAAAATTCTTCATTAGTACCATGGTTAGTCTGTGTTGCCTCACTTCACACAATGCTTTCGCAAAGAAAAAGTGGTGCATTTATAAAAACAAATTTTATTTTAAGCATATTGTGTTTTTTACTTGTACTGTATTCTACATTTCTTACACGCAGTGGTGTGTTGGGAGAAACTTCAGTACATTCCTTCGTAGAACCCGGAATGTGGGTATATTGGTTGCTATTGGGAATGATAGGAATTTTTGCAACAATTGGTTTTACAGTGTTCTTTGTTCGGTGGAAAGAAATGCCCGTTGTTCCTGTGGAACACTCTTTTGTCTCGCGTGAGTTCGCATTATTTCTTGGAGCTGCAGCATTAGTATTTTCTTCTCTCTTTATCGCAATCGGAACATCATCACCAATTATCACCAATATTCTTAAAAATAAAATTTCTGCTGTTGACACAGCATATTATGTAACAACAATTTTACCATTAGGAATTGCCATTGCACTTCTTGCTGGCATCGGACAGTTATTGTGGTGGAAAAATTCTAAACTTCAACCATTTTTACAAAGTCTAAAAATTCCAATAATACTTTCTATAATTTTTACCATAGTAACATATTTTATTGGAGCAACACATTTTACCATGCTCATTTTTATTTTTTCATCATCATTTGCATTATTTGCAAATATTGCAGTTGGAATAAAAATTTTTAAAGGAAACCCAAAAATGGCTGGTGGAGCAATTGCTCATATCGGACTTGCATTGATGTTCTTGGGTTTTGTTGGTTCAGCAAAGTATGACGATAAAGAAACAGTTTCATTAGAAAAAGGAAAAACATTTGAATCATTGGGATATACAATGAAATATATTGGGTATCGTTCAATAGAACGCGGACGGTACGCTTTTGATGTAGAAGTAGAAAAAGAACAACAAAAATTTATTGTTACACCAGTGATGTTTGAAGGACAAGAAGAGGGAAATATCATTCGCAATCCTGATATAATAAATTTATTGACGAAAGATTTTTATCTTTCTCCACTTTCGTATGATGTAGTAAATCCTAACGAAAAAGAAATAACACTTCACACTAATGAAGTTTTATCACTAAATGATATAAGTATAAAATATAATGGATATGATTTTATTTCTATAAAAGAAGGAAATAGTGTTAATATTAAACTTGATATTATAGATAAAAATAAAATCCGAAAACTTACACCAACAATGCTCAATCAAAAAGGAAATGTTACCTATCAGCCAGCAATGGATTCTGTAACAGGAATTCAGTTTACTATTAAAGGGATGAAACCAAATAAGGAAGATGAAAGTAAATCCACAGTAACA
Source organism: uncultured Bacteroidota bacterium (assembly GCA_937920105.1). Lineage (GTDB taxonomy): Bacteria > Bacteroidota > Ignavibacteria > UBA10030 > UBA8401 > CALETH01. The sequence continues at coordinate 6,073 of CALETH010000083.1, read as the reverse complement.
TTGAGTATGATTGCACCAACAAATATTCAACCGGTAGAAACATTAGTGGTAGAAGCAAGTATTAAACCATTTATTAATGTTGTGTGGTTAGGAACCTTTGGTGTGATAGTTGGTTTTTGTATTACGATTGTAAGAAGGGTGCAAGAGGCAAAGAAAAGAAGTTAAAACACTGACATATTATTGCGAAAAGGGAGGCCATTTTGTATATTTAACAATCAATTTGCGGAAGTGGTGGAATTGGCAGACACACCATCTTGAGGGGGTGGCGCCCAAAAGGCGTGCGGGTTCAAGTCCCGCTTTCCGCACTATGTTGTGAGAATAATCAAAAAAAATGTGTTTCATTGTTTGTAAGTTGTGGTGAATAATTTTATCACAAAAAGGGAGGGTGGCAATGAATATGAATTTATTTTCAGTAATAATTGTTTTTCCGTTGTATCTTTTCACAAATCAATTTCTTTATAAAGAAATATCAAACATTGTAGAAAATCATTATTGTGTTGATGTACAATGGAAAATTTTAGACGATGATTTTAATTATTGTGAAGTTGAACGAAAGAATGATAATGGAGAATTTGTAACTGTAGGAAAGGTATTCACACAAGAGAAGCAAACACGATACTCACTTGTAGATTATATAAGTTTTCAAAATTATTCTTATAGAATTAAAGCAATAAAAAATAATACTGAATATTCTTATTTTCTTGCTAATATTGAAAAGAAAAAAGTTTCTCTTACAAAAACAACATGGGAAAAAATAAAAACAATGTTTCGCTGAAAATATTCCATGATATGATGTCAAACCCAAGCGATTTATTACATAAATAAATCGCTTTTTTTATTATCTTTATGAAAGAACAACCACTCATACTTGCCTCACAATCTCCAAGACGTGCTGCATTATTAAAACAAATCGGATTTTCATTTGAACAAGTTCATAGTAATGCCGATGAAAAAATTATCTCTACAAAAACACCGGAAGAAAATGTGCAAGAAATTGCTTTGCAAAAAGCCAGAGTAGTTGTAGAAAAATTTACTCAGGGAATTATTATTGGTGCAGATACTATTGTTTGTATTGACGGAAATATTTTAGGAAAGCCAAAAACTTCTGACGAAGCAATAATGATGTTAGAAAGTTTAAGTGGAAGAACTCATACTGTTTTTACCGGATTTGCTTTGCTGAATGCTTCTACAAAAAAAGAATATGTTGATTATGAAAAAACAGAAGTAACATTTCGAGCATTACGAGAAAAAGAAATTCAGGAATATGTTGCTTCTGGTTCGCCAATGGATAAAGCAGGTGCGTATGGTATTCAAGATGATTTTGGTGCAGTATTTGTAGAAAAGATTTGCGGATGTTATTACAATGTTGTTGGATTTCCACTGGCAAAATTTTATATTGCTTTAGAAAAATTTATATAATACTTATAGGATAATTTATTATGCAAGAAAAAATTCGCGTATTAGTAGCCAAAGCCGGATTAGACGGTCATGATAGAGGAGCAAAAGTTATTGCTTCGGCATTGCGAGATGCTGGAATGGAAGTGATTTATACAGGTCTTCGCAAAACTCCGGAAATGATTGTAGAAGCCGCTTTACAAGAAGATGTTCATGCCATTGGCATCAGTTCATTGAGTGGAGCACACATGACGATTTTTCCAAAAATTCTTTCTTTAATGAAAGAAAAAGGAATGACTGATGTTCTTCTTTTTGGTGGAGGAATTATTTCCCAAGAAGATATTGATGCATTGAAAAAAATGGGTGTGGGAGAATTGTTTACGCCGGGAACTTCTACATTAACTATTATAGATTATGTAAAAAATGCAGTGCAGTTGCATCACGCATAAAAGTTTAATAATATCAAATATAACAAAGCCAGAAAAATATTTTTCTGGCTTTGTTGTTTTATACTGTTGGACTAAAGTCCAATAAGTTATTATCAAATTTTTCCTCGACATACATGTCGGGGCTATTAATTTTCACTTTTTAATTCTCCATTTTCAATTTTCTTTTAGAGTCCTCTAATATCATTAAAAAGTACAAATGCCATAAATGCCAAAAGAATAAACATTCCCACTTGTTGAATAATTTGCTGTGCTTTATGTGGAACAGGTTTTCGGAAAATTCCTTCATATATCAACAAAACCAAATGTCCGCCATCAAGAGCGGGAAAGGGAAGAATGTTGATTATTGCAAGACTGATACTTAAGAGTGACATGAAAATAAGAAAATTCAATATTCCCATTTCTGCACTACGCCCTGCAAGTTTTGCTATTTTTACTGGACCTCCAACTGATTTACTAAATGCCACTTCACCTCGCACAACTTGCCACATTGATTTAATGAAAAGTGAAGAAGTATTAAAAACATCTTTCACTCCTTTGGGAAACGATTCGAAAAATCCATATTGCACAGAAACAATGGGACCATTATATTTGCTTGCAATGGCAACTCCAATTAAGCCATCTTCGGATGGAGTAACGTTGATAATTTTTGTTATTGAATCTCGTTGTACTGTAAGTTGTATTTCTTTACTTGGATTGGATTTAATGATAGAAACAAGTTGTTGTTCGCTGTACACTATTTCATTGTTAATTACAGTAACAATATCATTTTTTTGCAATCCAGATTTTTTTGCTGGTTTATCTTTTATTACATCAGCAATCATTGCTTGTGTATGTGCAGGAAAAATTCCATAGAGGGCGAGTGGTGCAGAATTCATTTCTGCAATATTGGGAACGGAATCTTTGGGAATGGAAATGGTTTCTGTTGTTCCACCACGTTCAATTTTTATGGAAAGATTTTTTGCAATGTTTTCAATAAATAATGCGGATTGAATTCCATCCCAATACTCAATCTTTTTTTCGTTGATGGTAACAATCTTATCACCTTTTTGAAATCCCATTCTTGCCGCACTGCTTCCATCTTTTACATATCCGATTTCTGTAGTTTGCATGAAGGTATTGCCTCTAAAAAAATTTACTCCCCAAAAAATAACAATTGCAAGAAGGATATTCATAATGACTCCGGCACAAATGACGAGCATTCTTTGCCATAACGGTCTTGCACGAAATTCCCATGGTTCTGGTTCTTTATTGGCAAATTCGGTATCTAAACTTTCATCAATCATACCAGCAATTTTTACATATCCTCCAATAGGAAATGCAGCAATGCGGTAATCTGTGTTATTTTCTAATTTGATGGTATCATCAAGTTTACCAAAGGTAAAACCATTTATTTTATTATACCCAAATAAACGATAACCCATTCCGAGAGCAAAAACTTCTGCTCGCATTTTGCAAAATTTTGCTGCAAGAAAATGTCCGAGTTCATGAACAAATACTAAAACTCCAATGGTGATGAGAAAGTAGAGAAGTGTGCTGAGAAATTCCATAAAATATATTTCCTTGTGATTTTAAATTATAAAGACGTTGAATAAGAGTGTAATGTTTCTGGTGAAAATTCTTTTGCAATGGTTCTTGCCCACATATCTGTTTCAATAATATTTTCCAATGTTGGAGATAGTGGCTGATGCTTTTCTAATACTGAATAAATTAATTGTGGAATTTGGGTAAAGGTGATTTCTTTTTGTAAAAAACGTTCGACAGCAATTTCATTAGCAGCATTAAGTACTGTTGTGGTTGTTTTTCCTGCGGTAAGTGATTCAAATGCTAAACGTAGGCAAGGGAATTTTTTTGTATCTGGCTCAAAAAATGTCATCGTTTGTAATTCTGTAAAACTTATGCGTGGAAAATTTGTTTGCATTCTTTCAGGATAGGTGAGAGCGTATTGAATTGGTATTTTCATATCGGGAACACCAAGTTGTGCTTTTATAGAGCCATCAACAAATTCTACCATTGAATGAATTATAGATTGTGGATGAATGAGCACTTCTATTTTTTTTGATGGAAGATTGAATAACCAATGTGCTTCAATAACTTCTAAGCCCTTATTCATCAAAGTTGCAGAATCAATGGTAATTTTTTTTCCCATATTCCAGTTAGGATGTTTCAATGCTTGTTCTACCGTAACATGTTGTAATTCTTCATGTGTTTTTGTTCGGAAAGGTCCGCCAGAAGCAGTAAGAATAATTTTATGAATATCATTATTTTTTTCTCCAACCAAACATTGAAAAATTGCCGAATGCTCACTATCAACAGGGAGTAACGAAACGTTGTGCTGTTGTGCAAGATTCATCATTAATTCGCCAGCAACAACGAGTGTTTCTTTATTTGCCAAAGCAATTTTTTTCTTTGCTTTTATTGCTTGTATTGTTGGAACTAAACCTGCAAAGCCCACTAATGAACTGATAACAATATCAACATCTTCACGTTGAACAATTTCTGCTAATCCATGTTCACCTTCTAAAATTTCTAATTTTTTATCAAAAATATTTTTGCATTTGGTAAAAGATTCTTTATTAGAAACAACAATTCCTTTTGGTTTGAACTTTTGTACTTGTTTGCAAAGTTCATCAATATTAGTGTTGGTGGTGAGATAAGTAACTTTGAATTGCTCGGGAAATTGTTCGATAACTTCTAAACTACTTTTTCCAATAGAACCAGTAGAACCGAGTATTGCGATATTTTTTTGTTGTGTGAGCAGAAAATTCCTTTGCAAAATTCACACATAAGATAGTGAAAAATTTTTAAAATGAGTAGTGTGGGGTAGATGAATATGTGAGTAGATGAGTAGTGGAGTAAATTGGGCGGATAAATATCCACCCAATTTAAAACCCATTTGAATTTTCTTCTTTTGAATCAGCCGAAGTATGTTTATCACATTTTTGTGGAGGATATTTTGCGTTAAAAATTTCTGTTTCTTTGTTAGGACAAAATTCTGTTGCAAGTTTTTTTGTTTCAGAACAAATTGCTTCTTCTATAATACCACTTGGCTGCTGAAAATATTCCAAAGGTAAGTTTATAGATTTATCAGCATAAATATATTGCATTAATCTTCCCCAGAGAGGTGCAGCAGATTTTCCACCAGCACCATCAGAGTTAGCAAAATGAATTTGTTGGTCATCAAAGCCAGCCCAAACACTTGCAACAAGTTGCGGAGTGTATCCAACAAACCAAGCGTCAGCATAGCTTTGTGTTGTTCCTGTTTTTCCAGCAGCAGGGTAGTGAAAATAATTTCTTACACGTGAACCAGTTCCACCGCTTTCTACTACACCTTGTAACATAGAAGTCATAAGATAGGTTGTTTCTTTGCTTAACACTTCTTTTTTTTCTGGATAACTTTTTTCAATCACAGTTCCATTTTTATCTTCTATTCTTATTATTGCTGTTGGTTTTACATGCACACCTTCATTGGCATACACTCCGTATGCAGATGCCATTTCTAAAGGTGTTACTAATGATGTTCCCAATGAAATAGATTCATATAATGGAATTCGTGATTCTATTCCCATACGCTTTGCGTATTGCACCACTTGTTCTTTTGGGGCAATTTCCATAATTGCTCTCACGGCAACTAAGTTAATAGAATATTTTATTCCATTTCGTATAGTATATTTTCCACCAATATCATTATCGTAATTTTGCGGAGTCCATCGTCCTTCCGGTAACATCACTGTTACCGGTTGATTAAGAATTTCATAACTTGCGGGATAACCATTATCAATAGCAACAGTAAAAACAAATGGTTTGAATGAAGAACCGGGTTGTCTTTTAATTTGTGTTGTATGGTTTAATCCATATTTGAAAGAACGAAAGTTAGAGCCGCCAACCATTGCACGAATTTCTCCAGTGCGAGGGTCTATGACGATAACACCGGTTTCAATGGTTTGTGCAATTTTTTTTACGGAATCAACAAATGCCGGATTATTTCGCAATGAAGTTGCAATACTATCTCGTTGATGCGCTGTTGCTTTTTTATATTGTGGTTTTTCGCGAATATTTTTTTCTATCGCTTTTTTCAAGATTGAAATATTTTCTTTTTTTGACCAATCCCATTCTTTATTAAAAAGAGGTTGTATTTCTGCAAGATGTTCTTGAACAGCACGATTCGCATGACGTTGCATTCTACTATCAAGAGTTGTATAGACAGATAATCCATCTTTATAAAAGATCGG
>CALETH010000082.1 GCA_937920105.1 uncultured Bacteroidota bacterium | reverse complement strand
GTTAGATCTATTTCGTGTACCACACGCGCCCCTCGTCCTGGAGAAAAGAATGGACGAGATTACTTCTTCATTACACCGCAGCAATTTCGTCAAAAAATAAAAGAAAAAGATTTAGAAAAAGAAGTAGAATTTTTCGGAAATAAAACCAGCGTTCGCAACATTTTAATGTCCGCTTTAAGTCATCTTCATGAACATCTCGGACAGTCCATTGCTTATGCTCGAATGAATGGTATTACACCACCATGGTCAGAAAAAAAATAAACTACAACACAAAGCCCTAAAACATTAGGGCTTTTCTATAAATACACATTCAAAAAAATATTCATTATGAAAACCTTACTTCTCTTTTCTTTTATCATCATCACCTCATTTTGTTTTGCACAAATGAACACTGATGAACAAAACGCCTTCTCAAAAATTACCATCAACAATTACAAGAGTCATCTACAGTTTTTGGCAGATGATTTATTGGAAGGACGCGGACCCGCAACACGCGGAGATGCATTGACACAAAAATATATTACCACACAATTTCAACAAATAGGATTAGAGCCCGGCGGAGAAAATGGAATATATCTCCAACAAGTTCCCATCGTTGGAATACGAGCAGACCATTCAATGATATTGAATGCAGCACTCGAAAATAAAAAAGAACAATTCAAATTTTCTGATGAATTCATCGGGTTTTCCGGTTTGGAACAAGAAACAGTTACCATTAATGATGCTGAACTTGTTTTTGTTGGATATGGAATTGATGCACCCGAACAGCAATGGAATGATTATAAAGATGTTGATGTAAAAGGAAAAATTTTATTGATGATGAACAACGACCCCAAAGGCGACGACAAAAAATTTTTTGGAGGAAACGCCCGCACTTATTATGGAAGATGGACATACAAATATGAAATCGCAGCGAAAAAAGGAGCAATCGGAGCAATTATTATTCACACAACAGAATCCGCAGGATATCCATTTAAAGTAGTGCAAACATCATGGAGCGGAGAAGAATTTTCACTTGCCGGAAATACTCAAGAACAAGTCAAACTCAAAGGCTGGCTTACCGAAGATGCAAGTAAAAGATTGGTACAAATGGCAGGAAAAAATTTATCGACAATGATGAACGACGCACAATCAAAAAAATTTACACCAGTTCCACTCGGAATAAAACTTTCTGTAGAAATAAAAAATACCATACGAAGAATAAACACTGCAAACATCGGCGGTTTGTTACGTGGAAGTGATGCTCAACTTTCAAAAGAAGTTGTTGTCATTACAGCACATCACGACCACTTGGGAATTGGAAGTCCTGTTAATGGAGATTCCATCAACAATGGAGCAATAGATAATGCTTCAGGAATAAGTATGATTCTTTCACTTGCGAAGGGTTTCACTGAACTTTCACAAAAACCAAAACGCTCCATCTTATTTTTGGCAGTTGCTGCAGAAGAAAGCGGATTGCTTGGTTCAAGATATTATTGCTCGCATCCAACCTTTGCACCCCAAAATATTGCAGCAGCAATTAATATTGATGGTGTAAATATGTTTGGAGAAACAAAAGATATTTCCATGGTAGGAAAAGGAAAATCCACGATAGATAATGTTGCAGAAGAAGCAGCAAAAGTTGCTGGATACGTTTTAAACCCAGACCAATTTCCTGAGCAGGGATTTTTCTATCGCTCAGACCAATTTAACTTTGCAAAAATCGGAATTCCCTGCGGATACTTTAGCCGAGGAATTGAGTATGTAGGAAAACCTGATGGCTGGGGCAAAAAAATTTCTGAAGAATATACCGCAAAAGATTATCACCAACCCAGCGATGAAATTCGTAATGATTGGACCTATGAAGGAACACTTCAACAAGCGAAATTCTATTTTCATTTGATTTACAAACTTGCTCAACAACAAGAAATGCCAACATGGAATAAAGGTGATGAGTTTGAATTGATAAGATTGAAGAGTTTGGGAAAGTAATTCTTCCTCATGAAAAAAATAAAACCCTATCAATACCTGATAGGGTTTTTTATTGATAAAGTTTTTATACTAATTTCCACTCCTTATTTAGTTGTTAGCTAAACTCTTTGCAATAAAATTAAGAATATTTTTCTTTTGATTATAGTAGAGATGCAATTTATTTCCAGTGATTTTATAAGATGAAACATTACGAAGTCCACTATACAATTTTTCTTCCGTTGAGATAGTTTCTTCTTCACAGCCAGTAAGTGTAGTAGTAAATTTTTTATCAATAATAATAGTACTATCATCAATTACTGCAAATTTTCCTACAACACTATTACAACTTATATAACCATCAATGGTATCATTTGTATGAAAAGTAATTTCATATTTCGTACATGGTAGGGTTTGACTTTTTATTGGTAATGTGATTGTTCCACTAGAATCTTCAAAAGATTCAAATTTCCATACAATGCCTTGCAGTTTTCCTTCTCTATATGATGGAATACTATCACACGGAGTATTATTAGTTTTTGTGACAACTGTATTTTCTCCAAAATCGGTGCAAGAGGAAAAAAATATAACAGAAAAAAAGAAAAAAATGATAATTATTTTATTAGTTGTTTTCATTTTATTACTCCCATTTTCATTATTTTTGTGAATGTTTCTCCGTTTTCTCCAATTGCCATCATTTTATAAAAATATGTACCACTGCTGACATTTTTTGCATTCCATTTTGTGGTGTGATAACCTTTTTCTTGTTTTTCATTAACTAATGTACTGATTTCTTTTCCAAGAACATCATACACAATAATTTTTACATTTGATGATTGTGGAAGTGCATACTGTATTTCTGTTTCAGGATTAAATGGGTTAGGATAGTTTTGTGAGATGGTGTATTCTTTGGGTACTACCATTGTTAAATTTTCTTTTGCTGGAGTATTATCATAAACATAAACAATCGGAGAAATAGCACTTTGTCCATTTGTAAAAGATACCTCTACTTTGAGATATGATGGTGATGTTGAAAAATTAATCGATTTGGTATTACCTCCTATCGAATACCAATATCCTCTTGGAGCAACATCGCTTATTGGTGGTTGTTGAGATGTTAATAAAGAAGTTGACGATGTTTCATCATCTAGTTGCATATAGTACCAGCTATACCACGGCGTGGATGGTGCATTATTGACAACGGCTGTATAATAGCCAAATGGTCCACCTACCCATACAGAAGGTGTTGCCGGATATCTTCCATCTAAAATTAAAGTTCCTGTATTAAGAGGGTCTAACCAATCTTTCAATCGTGTAGAAGGTGTACCTCCACCATTCCATGAAGACGAAAATTTTCCGGAATAGGTCCATTTATTTACATCAGTACAATAAGAAAATGCAACTCCATGAAGTTGTCCGATTATTCTTTGATTTTGGTCAAAAAGTGGTGAGCCAGAAGAGCCGTGCTCTACCATCCCAGCATCCCATCTTACTTCCCAATGAGAATTGGCAGGACAATTAGGGTAACTACTTGAAACAGCAGGATTATTTTCAAATGAAATTTTTTTTATATCTCCTCTAGGATGATGAATCGCAGCAGATGAGGAGGGAACAATATCAACAGCAGACCAACCAGCATAAAAAACATCATAAGAAAGTGGTGGTGTATTATTCAACTTTAATAATGCAAAGTCGGATGGTTGATAGGCAGAAATAAAAGTTGCACCAGAGATAGTTTGATTAGTTGGTCCATTTATATTTGAGCAATTTGGACTTTCATAATTAAACATGAAAATCCATGTTTGGGCATCAGATATATCTGCCGCAGAAATTACTTTATTTCCATCTATATCAACACAATGAAATGCTGTTAAAAAATATGGCGTTACGTTTTGGCTTGTATTATTCACTAAAGCACCAGAACAAAGTCTGCTTCCATTATATCTCAGTACCATTGCTACAGACCTTTTCTGTTTATACCATGGATATCCTTGAGGACAATTTACATTGATGTTACATGAAGCAGAACCGCCGAAACCATTCACTTTTTCTAGTATATTTTCTTTTTGATTTTCCCCGAAAACATTTTTATAAGCATGTACTATTGTACTAATTTGTAAATGTCCCTGTCCATGAACTTTCAGAGGTTCATAATATTCTAAAATACATGTTTCACCAACTGTTGGAGATGTTGAAAATTTTCTATGTTCAGAATTATTTTCTTTTGTAAATGCACCTAACACTGTACTTTTATCTTCACTATAAACAAAAAATGTTGCATCTTCCGGCATGAAAAAATCAGAATATATCAAGTTTAATGAATATGCTTCTTGAGAATATATTTTTAATCGCCACACTCTATCTCCGTTTTCTAATTCTTCCCAAGTTCCGGAATTATCCAGACTATAATTTACTTGAATAGGACAACCAAAACGAAAAGGAGCATCTTTATTTTCTCTTTGTTCTTTTTCATCTTCTGCTAATAATTTTTTCACATCTATTGCTGGTGTGGTGATAGTATGTATTTCTTTTTTCATTGCACTACTAAAACTCTTTGGTTTTCCTTCCTTACTAATTTGTGAAAAACTGTTGAAATGTAGCATTAACAACAGTATAAAAATGAGAGGTGTATGTTTCATAATAACTCGTAAAAGTAAATATAATTAAATTTAATAATTGTATTTATTATAGTAATTTACTTTTGAAAGTCAAAAAAAAAGTGGTGTTTTTTCGAAAAAAAATTGTATTATCAAAATAAAAAAGTGGCTAATATTAGCCACTTTTAAAAGCAAAAATGAAATCGGTTTTTTATACCTATCACGCCACTTTTGTTTTCAACGTCATCTTCAACATCAAAAAACCTAACACACCAGAAACTAATGAAGAAAGAAGTATAACAAGTTTTGCATTATTAATAATCATTTCATCATCAAAAGCCAACAATGTAATAAAAATGGACATTGTAAAACCAATACCACCTAAACATCCCACACCAAAAATATTTTTCCACGATAAATTTTCGGGCAATGTACACAATTTTAATGAAACAGCAATCAACACCAATAAAAAAATGCCAACAGGTTTTCCAACAATAAGTCCCAAAGCAATTCCTAAACTATAATGTTCTGTCAATAATGTGAAAATTGAACCACTAAAGATAATTGCAGTATTCGCTAAAGCAAAAATCGGGAGAATGCCAAATGCAACCGGCTTATGTAAAAAATGCTGAACTTTATACGAAGGTGAATGTTCATCCCCCTTACCAAAAGGAAGAGCAAATGCCAACAACACACCAGTAATTGTTGCATGCACACCGGAATGAAGCATACAAAACCACATCACAATTCCTCCAATGAGATACGGAAGAACAGCATACACTTTCAATTTATTAAGAATTAATAACACAGAAAAAATTCCCAACGCAAAAAAGAGATAATTCAATGCTAAAGTTTTTGTATAAAACACAGCAATAATAATAATTGCACCCAAATCATCAATCACCGCCAACGCCGTTAAAAATATTTTTAATGAAGCCGGAACTCTTTTGCCCAACAAAGATAATATTCCCAAAGCAAAAGCAATATCTGTTGCCATCGGAATTCCAATACCATGCTGCGTTGAAGAAGAACTATTCAATAAAAAATATATTCCCGCGGGAACAACCATTCCGCCAATAGCACCAAATAATGGTAGCATTGCATTTTTAATTTGGGATAATTCTCCGTGATAAATTTCTCTTTCCAACTCCAAACCAATCAGTAAGAAAAAAATTGCCATCAAGCCGTCATTAATCCAAAGTTCAATGCTAAGACAAAGAAATTTTGTATGCCAAAAATTTCTATACATTTCTCCAAACGCTGAATTGGCAATCAGTAACGAGAGAATTGTACACACAAGCAATACTAATCCACCAGATTTTTCACTTTCGAAAAATTCTTTAAATAACTGAGTAAGTTTAATATTTCTCATTGTTTTTTATTTTGTAATTAAAAATTACTTCCATTTCATTATTTGCTTTTTCACTTCACTTGGTGCAGTACTTCCTGCAGATTTTTTATGCTCAATACTTTGATGTGGTAAAAATAATTTATAAATATCTTTGTTAATTGTAAAAGAAAATTTCTTTAATTCATCAATCGTTAATTCAGAAAAAGATTTTTTCTTTTCAGTACAATAACTGACTATTTTTCCAGTAATAGAATGTGCTTCGCGAAAGGGAATTCCATTTTGCACTAAATAATCTGCAATTTCTGTTGCTGTAAGAAAATCTTTTTTCAACTCTTCTTCAAAACGTTCTCTATTAAATTCCGTATGGTCAATCATTTGAGCAAAAATAGAAAGACATTGTTGTGTTGTTTCTACTGCATCAAAAAGCGGTACTTTATCTTCTTGCATATCACGATTGTACGCTAAAGGTAATCCCTTCATCAGCGTTAATACATTCATTAAATCTCCGTACACTCTTCCGGTTTTTCCTCGCACTAATTCTGCAATATCAGGATTTTTTTTCTGCGGCATAATACTGCTCCCCGTAGTATAGGCATCATCAATTTTTGCAAAAGAAAATTCTTGCGAACTCCACAATACCATTTCTTCAGCAAATCTACTTAAATGCATCATGGTAATACTACAATGAGAAATAACTTCCAAAAGCACATCTCTATCACTCACAGCATCAATACTATTTTCTATAATTCCGGAAAACTGCAATTGTTGTGCTACAAAATTTCTATCAATAGAAAAAGATGTTCCTGCCAATGCTGCTGCACCTAAAGGAGAAAAATTTATTCTTTTATAACAATCATCAAAACGTTCATAATCTCTTTGCAACATTGAAACATACGCTAACAAATGATGTGAAAGATACATTGGCTGTGCACGTTGAAGATGTGTATATCCGGGCATCAATGTTCCAAAATAATGTTCAGATTTCTTAACAAGTATTTTTTGTAATTGACGAATTTCGGATTGCAACACTCTTACAACTTTTCGTAAATATAAACGTTCATCTAAAGCAACTTGGTCATTACGGCTTCGTGCAGTGTGGAGCTTTCCACCAAGTGTTCCAATTTTTTTTATGAGACGTTGTTCAATCGCCATGTGAATATCTTCTTGCTCCCACGAAAGTTTAAAAGTACCATTCTCAATTTCTTTTTCTATAGAACGAAGTGCTGTGGCAATTTTTTTTACTTCTTGCACAGTTAAAATTTTTTGTTTTGCAAGCATTTGCACATGAGCAATACTTCCCGCAATATCTTCACGAAAAAGTTTTTTATCTATTTCAAGAGAAGAAGAAAACCGCAAGGTAGAATCGGAAATCTCTTTTGTAAATCTTCCTGCCCAAAGAGATTTTTTAGAAGATTGTTTTTTCATAATAGTTCTTTCATAAGAAAAAAAATACCTGATTATTTTTCTATAATCAGGTATTCATCACAAACAAAATAGAATATTTGTTATTCTTTTACAACCCAAACTTTTACTTTTGCTTGTACTTTGCTGTGCAATTTTACTGGCACATCAAAAACACCAAGAGATTTAATTTGGTCACCAATTTCAATAATTCTTTTATCGATAGTAAAATTTTTCTCTTTTAAAGCATCAGCAATCATTTGTGAAGTTACTGAACCAAATAATTTATCTTCTTCACCAACTTTCATTGGGATAGAAACAGATATTTTCGCAAGTTCTTGTGCTAATGTTTCCATTTCTTTTTGGACTTTTACTTCACGAAATTGTTGTTGTTTTTTTTCTTCTTCTAAGGATAATAAATTTCCTTTTGTTGCTGGATAAGCAATTTTTCTTGGAAAAAGATAATTGCGTGCATATCCATTTTTCACATTCACAACATCACCAATGTTTCCTAATGTTTCGTAATTTTGACGTAAAATGACTTTCATAAATGTTTAACTCCGTTTCTAAATATTATTTAATAGCATCACCAACAAAAGGAATCAATGCAAGATGACGTGCTCGTTTAATTGCTGTTACTAATTGACGTTGATATTTCGCACTTGTTCCAGTAATACGTTTTGGAATAATTTTTCCTTGTTCAGTAATAAATTTTCTTAATAATTTTTCATCTTTATAATCAATATAAATAGTTTTTGCAGCGGTGAAACGGCAAGTACGTTTTTTTCGTACTGCTTGCGTTTCTTTTTTCATATCTGGTTTTTGTTGATATTGTGGTCTCATGGTTTTTCTTTCTCCAATTTTGTAATAGGTTCAGCAATTATGGGTTCTTCTATTGATAATTTTTGTCCCACTTCTTTTGCCTTCAATGCTTTTTTATCTAATCTTATAACAAGACTTCTGATAATTTCTGCTTCTAATTGAAAATATCGTTCCAATTTTGCAACAAGATTTCCTGTAGATTGAAACTCTATCAAAACATAAAAACCATTATGTTTCTTTTTGATTGGATAAGCAAGACGTCGTCTTCCCCACTTTTCCACTGCTTGAATGCCACCTTCATTTGCGGTGATAAATTCTTTTGTTTTTTCTATTAACGATTCTATCGCTGCATCTTCAAGCAATGCATTAATGATAAATACCGTTTCATAGATGTTTTTGGTTTGCATAAATGTTTCTCCTATGGACTTTTGGCTTCATGACTTTTGTATGAAGCAGGATGTTAATTAATAAATAAATGAGTTTATTTTTTTGCTGGTGCTGCTTTTGCAGGTGTGGCTGCTTCTTCACCTTCAGCAGGTTTTTTACCTTTGGAAATCACTTCTGGTTCAGCAGTTGTAGGTTGTTCACCTGGTGTTTCTTCTTTTTCTACTACTGGAGGTATAACAGAAACAAGTGTTTTAAATTCACTATCAACAAATTTTACATTGGCTATTGATAAATCTTTAACGTGAACAGAATCATTAATTTTTAATTCCGCAACATTAATTTCGATATGTTCAGGAATATGCTTTGGAAGACAACTTACTTTTACACGGTGCATGATGTGTTGTAACATTCCACCATCTTTCACACCTTGTGGAGTTCCAACAAGAATAACTGGAACATCAACTGTTAACACTTCATTTTCTTTAATCCCTTGAAGGTCAAAATGAACTGGCTTATCGGTAACAGCATCAAATTGAACATCACGCAAAATACATTTTTTTGTTTCACCATTATTCAGTGTAAGATTGATGATGTGTGTTGCTGATGTATAAATAAGTGGTTTTAATCCGGGAAATGTTGTGGAAAGATTAATATTATTTTCTCCGTGTGCATAATAGACACCGGGAATTTTTCCTTCGTAGCGAACGGATTTTGCTCGCTTACCAACATGATTTCTTACTTCTGCTTGAAGAACTATTTCTGACATAATGTTTCTTTCTAAAAAATATATTATACGTAATGAATTTTATTTCTATCCTTTATCTACATCAAATAACGAACTAATGGAACGGTGTTCAAATGTTCTAACAATTGCTTCGGCAAAAATATTGGCAACAGAAAGTACTTCTATTTTTGGCGATGACTGCACTAATGGAAGCGTATCACACACAAAAAGTTTTTCTACTTCAGAAGCATTTATCTTTTCCATTGCTTTTCCAGAAAGTAGTGGATGCGTACATGCACCGTACACTTTTTTTGCTCCTGCTTCTTTTAATGCTTGAACAGCATTCGTAAATGTCCCGCCAGTATCAATTAAGTCATCAACAATGAGAACATTTTTTCCTTCAACATTTCCAACAATACTCATCACTTCTACTACATTGTGTGTAGGACGTCTTTTATCAATCAATACAATATCAGCATTCAAACGTTTTGCATACGCACGCGCCATTTTTATTCCACCAACATCGGGAGAAACAACAGCAAGATTTTCTATTGCTTTATTGCGGAGATATTCAACCAGTACAACTGATGAATATAAATGGTCTACCGGAACATTAAAAAAACCTTGAATTTGTGGAGCATGTAAATCCATGGTAATGATGCGGTCAGCACCGGCTTCCACAATTAAATCAGCAACGAGTTTTGCAGTGATAGCAACTCGTGGTTGGTCTTTTCTATCTTGACGAGCATAACCGAAATATGGAATTACTGCTGTAACTTTTCTTGCTGATGCACGTTTTGCAGCATCAATCGCAATAAGCAGTTCCATCAAATTTTCTGCGGGTGTTTGTGTTGATTGGATAATGAATACATCGTCTCCACGAACATTATCAATAAACTTTACCCACAATTCACCATCACTAAAATTTTTTATATCTAAACCACCGAGATTTTTTCCAATATATTTGGAAATTTTTTCTGCCAACGGTCTATTGGCTCTGCCGGAAAATATTTGTAACTGTGGCATGTGGTTTTTGTTCTTGATGGAACTTTTTATAGACTTTTAAGATAGCAAAAAAGAGAAAACTTGTCAACAAGTTTTGGAGATTTTTTGTAAATAAAAAACCCTACCAAGTTTTAGACTTTGGCAGGGCTAATTATTTTTTCTGGATTCCCACTAACAACATGTGGGAATGACATTATACTGAATACTGATTACTGAAAACTGAAATTCCGCAACAAATTGCGGAACACAAAAAACGTGCTATTTCACCAACATCATGCGTTTTACTTCACTAAATGTTCCTGATGTGAGTTTATAGAAATACATTCCGCTAGGTACGTTGCTTCCATCAAATTTTGCTTGATATACTCCTGCACTTTTTTCTTCATTCACCAATGTTGATATTTCTTCTCCTAAAAGATTATACACTTTTAGTGTTACAAAATCTTTTGTAGGTATTTGATAATTGATGGTTGTTGTTGGGTTAAATGGATTGGGAAAATTTTGTTCTAATATATAACTTATGGGTGTAATATTTTTTTCTCTTACTGGAAGAGGTGCATTCATCCAAGTATTGCCTACACGAATTCCATCCATTATAATGGTTACACCATTCAAGGCATTAGTAGAAGTAGTTCCATCAGGAGTTAAGACAACACTTTCTACAGAGAGTGCACCCTCCGCAAGATATACATTAGGAACTTCTGCAATTGTTGGTTCTACAGAATAACTATCTGTATCTTTAAAAACATATAAACTCGTACTATCATTATTAACACCACTTATTCTGGTATATTTCACGACACAAAGGTATGTTGTATTAGGTTGAAATGATGTTAAACCATAGGTTACTGGATTACCACCAACGCCACGTAAACCAAAATTTACCACACCATTAATAACTCTAATATATACTCGTGAAAGAAGATTTCCACCGGTGGTATTTGCTAAACCTGTAAATATACCTCCAATAGTAGTAGTATTACTTACACTTACCAAAAAAGAGTAATAATAAAATGGTTCTGTTTGTGGTGAAGCAAATTTATGATATAGAACATCTTTACCTGTTCCACCAACAATTGTAACAGATTTTCCTACACTAGAATATCCGGGGAAAGTTAAACCAGAAGAATTAATATACATTGTTGTACCATTATCAGAAGCAATTCCCCAATTCCCACTACCCTGTCCATTAGTTTTACCATTTAAACTATCTCCTAATGTGTAGTTAAAATCTTCGTAAAAAAGTGTTTGGCTTTGGGTAATGTTGTTTATACAAAACGTTGCTATGAGCAACAAAAAGAGTGTTGTGGTTTTCATGATATTTTCTCCTAAAAATTAAGTGAATAAAAAAACAAAGATTATGAATTAAGAAATTTGTAAAGTGTTACTTTAAATATCTTGGTTAAAATGTAAAAAAAAAAGTATAAAATCCAATAGACACATCCCTCATTCCCCTTTCTCCATCACACAATCCTTTACACAGAGGAGACGATTTTTATTAACTGATTTCTGACTTCTGATTCGCCAAAAGCGAATTGTATTGACATTCACCATCACATTCAATATTTTGTAATGCTTTATGATTGAAATTACTGAAATTCCTTTTTCATTACCAATTTCTGATACTGCAATTCTTCGTGGCGATATCCGATGGAAAAAGAATACAGAAAAAAAATTTCCCGTTGTTATTATTTGTCATGGATTTAAGGCATTTAAAGACTGGGGTCCATTTCCTTATATTGGGCAATATTTTGCACAGCAAAATTTTGTTTCTATCACATTTAATTTTTCTCATAACGGAATTGGTGAACATCTAAGAAAATTTAGTGAACCAGAAAAATTTTCCAACAATACTTTTTCTTTAGAATTACGCGATGTAGAATTTTTATTAGAAGCAATTACAAAAGAAAAACTCCCTTGTTCTTTTATTGATGGAAAAAATATTTTCTTTGCTGGACATTCTCGTGGTGGTGGAATTGCGATTATTAAAGCGAAGGAAGAGCACTCTATTAAAGCCGTAGCTGCATGGTCAACTGTTTCTCACTTTGATAGATATACTGATGAACAAAAAGAACGTTGGAGAAAAAATGGAAGCGTGCTGTTACATTCTATATCACCAAATAATCCATATCGTTTAACAACTGCGTTGTTGGATGATTTAGAAAAAAATGCTGAACGATTAAATATTCTCAAAGCAGTAGAACATTTGCAAAAACCGTTGCTGCTCATTCACGGAACAGCAGATATTCCTGTAAAAATTGAAGAAGCGAAAAAATTGTATGAGGTTTCTGATAAATCACTCACAGAATTTATTGTATTAGAAAATGTTGGACATATGTATGGTGCGAAGCATCCTTATAAAATACAAAGTCCGACTTTAGAACACATTTTAGAATTAACAGTTTCATGGTTTAATAAACATTTATTGTAGGAGTATTTATGAATTCATTGCGTAACGCACTTTCATTAGAAGGTCTTCACACTTCAGAAAAAAGTAGTTGGGTTATTCAGTTGGGTTGGATTTCGTTTTTTACATTGGCAACAATAATTGGTGCACAGATACAAATTCCCCATGAACCAATTCCCTACACATTGCAAACTTTTTTTGTGATGATTGGTGCGGCTTTTTTAGGTGCTCGTAATGGTGCAATTTCTCAAGGTTTGTATTTGTTGCTTGGAGCAATTGGTCTTCCAGTTTTTGCGTTGGGTGGTTTTGGCATTGAACGTTTGTTAGGTCCAACTGGTGGGTATTTATTGAGTTTTCCAATTGCAGCATTTGTCATTGGTTCTTTAGTACGTTTGCGAAGTGAATACTGGTGGATTCTTTGTTCTTTTTTTGCTGGCTTGTTGATTATTTTTTCTTGTGGAACGTTATTTTTACATTTTGTTCATTTGCATAATTTTCCTTTAGCATTTTCACAAGGGTTTTTAATTTTTTCTTGGTGGGATGTTGTTAAACTTTTGGGTGCTGCAAGTATCTATCGTGTGATGAGAAGAAAATAAGATTCAATCAACTTTTTACTTAAATAAAAAAAGCGGAAAAGAAATTCTTTCCGCTTTTTTTATTGCTGTGTATTACTCAAATTGTCTATTACTCATTTATTATTTTGTGCAGCGTGGTAAGAAGTTTAGTAGAAGAATATGGTTTCATCAAAAATGCATTGGCTTTATAGTCAGGACTTTGTACAAGTTTTTCGTTCGATGGTAATCCGCTGGAAGCAATAATTTTTACTACTGGATTTATTTCTCGAAGTTTTTGTAGTGCGGTAATTCCATCCATTCTTGGCATCATTACATCCATAAGTATACAAGAAATTTCTTTATTATGTTCTTTGTATTGTACGATTGCTTCTTCTCCATCACGTGCAGTAATAACACGATAGTTGTTATTTTCTAATACTTGATATACTGTACTTAATATTGGAAGTTCATCATCAACGACAAGACAGAGTTCTTTATTTCCTTTTGGTAATGATATTTGTTCTTCTTCTGTTGGTAATACTTCTCCTTCGACGTTCACTGCGGGAATATAAATTTTAAATGTTGTCCCTTTTCCTTCTTCACTATAGAGATGAATAAATCCGTTATATTTTTTTACAATACTATGCACTGTTGCTAATCCAAGACCGGTTCCTTTTCCAACTTCTTTTGTGGTAAAAAATGGGTCAAATATTTTTTCACGAATAGATTCTGGTATTCCTGTTCCTGTATCAGCAACAATGAACATGACATATTTTCCCGGGGTAATTTCAGCATTGGAATGATAATATTGGTCTACGGTAATATTTTCAACTTCGACATGTAACTCTCCACCATTAGGCATTGCATCTCTAGCGTTGATGCAGAGGTTCATAAAAATTTGATGAAGTTGTGTTGGGTCTCCTAACACATGCCATATTCCTGATGGACAAATTGTATTAACAATAATATTTTGTGGGAATGTTTCTTTAATAATTTTCCCGATTTCTCGTACAATACTAGAAACCGTCAAAACAACTTTTTCTCCTTCTCCCCCTCGTGCAAAAACTAATATTTGTTTTACCATGCTTGCACCGCGTTTTGCACTTGTTTCTAATGTATCAACAATGTTTTTCACCTTGGCATCAGCAATTTTTCTTCGAATTAATTCAAAGGAAAGAAACATTGGTGTAAAAATATTGTTTAAGTCGTGTGCAATTCCGCCAGCCAGTGTGCCTAAACTTTCCATACGTTGGGTACGGAATAAATGGTTTTCTATTTTTTTCTTTTCAGTAATATCTCTATTTATAAAGAGAATATTTTTGGGTTTTCCTGTTTCATTAAACATGTAGGTCCAACGCCCTTCTACTAATAATTCTTTACCAGTTTTATCATGTTGATAGAGTTCTCCTCTCCATTCTACTTGTGTTTGAAGTTTTTGATAATATTCAGAAAGAACTTCTGATTGTTTTTCTGTATATAAAAGTAATTTACTTTTTTTACCAAGAACTTCATCAACATTCCATCCGTAAAGATTTTCTGCTCCTTTATTCCAAAAGAGAATTGTATCATCTAAATTTGTAATAATGATTGCATCGTGAGTAACATCTAAACATTCTGCTTGTTCTCGAATTTTTTCTTCGCTGCGTTTTAATTCATCAATATCATATAATCCCACAACCATTGCTGGTACTCCGGCAAAGTTGAATGTGCGTGCAGAGAGCATCATCCAAATAGAACTGCCATCTGTTTTTCTTGCGAGAAATTCAAAATTTTGTACAAAATTATTTTTTTTAAATTCATTTTGTACATATTTTTTATCTTCGGAGTTTTCATAAATAATAGAACATTTGGTTCCATCTGTACATGGACCAAATAGTGAAGTGAACCTTGCATTACAATAAAGAATTGTTTCATCAGCCAATCGTACAATGGATACAGGAATTGGCATTGTTTCAGGAATTAAGCGAAAGCGTTCTTCACTTTCTCGTAATTCTTCTTCAATTCGTTTACGTTCTATAATCTCTTGGGTGAGATTTTGATTGGCTTCTTCTATAATTGCAGAATTTTTAAGAAGAACATCTTGTCTTTTGCCAGCAAAACGAGCAAATAATCCTAAAAAAAATGGTGCTGTATTGATAATCCAAAGAAGTGGTGAGGTTTTTTGAACTTCGATAATATTTGCAAGAGAAAATTCTGGAGTGTACAATAATACTTGCATAATGGTTGCTCCAATTGGAAAACAAAATCCAAATAAAGCACCATACACAGTATAATTGTTGGCTTCTTTTTTAAAATATTTTATTGCAAATGGATTATACTTTGACATTATGTTCTTTATGATAAAAACGTATATGTTCTTCTGTTTGCTTCATGAGAGAAATTTCATCTTCTCGTGTTTTTTTATCTGTTGTAGAAATTGCTTGTGCAATATGCACTTCTATTTTTTGTGGGTTAATTGCAAATGAACCTTTTGGTAAGATAGAAAAACTTCCGTTGATGGTAACTGGTAAAATTGGTACGGCGGATTTTGCTGCTAAAGAAAATGCCCCTCGTTTAAATGGTTGTAACTTTCCATCTGGGGTTCGCGTTCCTTCTGCGAATAACAATACGACTCCACCTTTTTGAATATCGCTCGTTGCTCGTTCTAAACTTTTTTTTGCTTCGCTTCCTTTTTTTCTGTCTATCATAATATGATGTCCCCAACGAATAGACCAACCCCAAATGGGTATGTACGAGAGTTCTTTTTTAAACATTATTCGTACGTTTGGAAAAATAGACATTATAATTGGTATATCAAAAAGACTGGAATGGTTGCTAACAATGATATAATTGCTTTCTGTAGGAATATTTTCTGTATTATATATTTTTACAGAAATATTGCAAATACATAATATTGTTTTTGCCCACTGTGTTCCTGACCAAAAATAGAGTGTTCCTTTTTTTTCTATCACCATACTAAAAAGTGCTAAAAGCGAAAATGGAATGGTAACGATAATTATTCCGAGTATGCGAAAGAATGTTATGATAGAAAACATTATTGTAATAATGATGAAACAATTGTTGTTGTCTTACGAAAATCTATTTTTCCTGTTCCCATTTTAGGTAATTCTTCGATAACTATAAATTGCTTTGGTAAGGCAATATTAGATAATTCTTTGGACATCTTTTTGAGAATTTCTTTCTCATCAATTTTTTGTGTTACTGCTGCAATAATTTTTGCTCCTTTTGTTATATCAGGAATTTCTACAACACAACATTGAACATCTGTTGGAAGAAATTTTTCCAAAACGTTTTCTACTTTTACAAGGGAAATCATTTCTCCACCAATTTTCACAAACCGTTTTAATCTTCCGGCGTGCCACAAATATCCATCACTATCAATTTTTCCCATATCACCTGTATCATACCATCCGTTATGAATTCGTAAAGAGGTTTCTTCTAAATCGTCAAAATATCCTTTCATCACTAAATCTCCTTTTACTAAAATTTTTCCGACTTCATCAACTTTACATTCTTTTCCAGTTTCGTAGTTTTCTATTTTTACTTGTACGTTGGGTAAAATTTTTCCTATACTTCCCGGACGATTATATTCATGTGTGTTAACAGATATAACTGGGCTTGTTTCGGTTGTTCCATATCCTTCTAATATTATTTTGTTGTGTTTTGCTATAAACTCTGCGCGCAATGCATCGGGACATTTATCTCCGCCAGCAATAAAAGCACGAACACTTTCAAAATCTCCTATTTCGGATTTTTTCAAATATCCCCAAAAGAAACTTGGTGTTCCAACCATGAGTGTTACTTTTTCTTCTCGTACAATATCGCAAATAATTTTTGCGTCTAATGGATTTGCATAAGTAACTAGTGTCGCTCCATACCACAAACCAAGCCATAAATTGACTGTTTGTCCGAAGACATGAAAGTATGGAAGGTTTGCTAAAATAATATCTTTATCAAAGATTGAAAATACTGGTGCGATTCCATCAATGTTGGATGAAATATTTTTGTGCGTGAGTTGTACTGCTTTAGGTTCTTTTTCACTTCCACTGGTAAATAAAATTACAACTGTATCATTTTCATTTCCTGTATGGATTTTTTTTAGAATTTGTGATACGGAAAGTTTGGATTGTAATGCAGCAGAAATTTTATCTATAGAAGAAACACTTTCCATAATATCTTCTATAAAAATCATTCCGTCAATTTTTGGACATTGAATTTTTTCTAATAGTGCTTTTGAAGTAATGATGGTTTTAAAGCCACATTTTTTTTGTGCGTATTCTGCGTTTTGTGCTGCTCCGGTGGAATAATTTATCATTACTGGAATTCTTCCACTCATTAAAGTTGCAATTACTGAAAGTGCTGCTCCGGCAGATGTTGGGAGCATAATCCCTAAAAATCCCTCATCATATTTTTTAAATTTTTTGGATAATATGAGTGAGCCAATTAATGCACGTGAGTACGATACTTTGCGATTTGTGGTTCTATCAACAATGGCAAGTTTATCTTTATATTTTTTTGCGATGTGAACAAATTGATGATGAAGAAGCATTGTTGATAATTGATAATGAATAATTAGAAATTGAAAGTTTATATAACTTCTTCTTTTGTAATAAAAGTTATATCTACAATATAAAGAATTGTCTGGATTTTTTCTTGATTATTTGAAATAAAAAATGCCATCGTTTATTCAACAATGGCATTTAGTTTTAAAAACTTGACAAGTTTTGTTAACTGATTTTATTTTATCAATACCATTTGTTTTACATTAGTAAAGTTTTTTGTTTGGAGTTTGTAGAAGTACATTCCGCTGGAAAGTTGTGATGCGTTAAATGGTACTGCATAACTCCCTGCTGGTTTTTCTTCATTTACTAATGTTGCGATTTCTTCTCCAATGACATTGTACACTTTCAATACTACATGTTGTGTTGCTGGTAATTCATATTGTATTGTTGTGTTTGGGTTAAATGGATTGGGATAGTTTTGTCCTAATGATATTTTTTCTGGAACGATGCTCACACTTCTTACATCACTGTAGTGAACTTTTCCATCAGTATCGACTTGTTTTAATCGATAAGAATATGTTCCTGATTTTACTTTATCAGCATAACTATAATTGTGTTCTACGTTGCTTGTTCCATTTCCTGCAACGGAAGCAATTGTTTTATAGTTTTCTGTTTTTCCTTCAGCACGTTGAATCTCAAATTTATCGTTGGAGATTTCTGTTTTGGTTGCCCATGATACGATAACATCATTTCCTTTTGCTGCGACATTAAAGGATGTTAATTGTACTGGTAAAAATCCACCTTGGTTTGCTACAGTAAAATATTGTCCGGAAAAATCATTTACATTATTTGCTGTACTAATGTAAGGACTTCCTACACTAATATTACTGGTAAGTTCTGCATATGCAGCTCCATTGTAAGAATACACTATTGCTATTGTTGTATCAAGCCCTGAACCAGCATTTGCTAAATCCCATTGTAATGCAATATTAACATCACTTCCAGTTGCGACTTGTTCAGAAATTTTCCAAGTACGTTTTACTGCAATATTATCATTGTCCGTAGATGGATTGTTTGTATCTGCAACAGAAACTGTAAAGTTATCTGTAACATGTGCACCTGTTCCAGTCAATGTTACCGGATTGTAAGTTGTTGCATTTGGACCTACTGGGTATACTACTGATGTAAGTGCCACACTTTGCACTACTCCACCTGCTCCATTTGTTACAATACATTTTCCTGCAGCCGCTCCAAAAACAGAAGTAGTTCCTGATAATGTAAGATTATTTGCTCCAAGAAAGAGATTACCATTAGTAAAGGCTAAACCACTATTATTAAGTGTGGTTGCTGCATTAAGATTTACTCCATTTGTATTATTGATTGTTACTGGTTGTATCATTGTTGCAAGTAATTCTGGACCAGTAGTTTGAGCAGCACTTCCTGCATATTCTAATGATGATGAAACTCCATAAGTTGGCGCAGTACTTACTGTTGCTGTGCCTTGAAGAGAAAGAATTCCATTAACAGTATCGGCAGATATTGTTTTTATTGCACTTCCAGAAAGGGTAAGGTTGTTATATGTGCCAGAAGTTACTATTTGATTTGCTCCATTATATTCAATTGTACCTGTACTAATAGCCACACCATTCAGAAAACCGGTAAATTGAATGCTACCATTATGTATATAGGAATTAGCCGATAATACTAAATTACCCATACTTAATTTTCCCCCAATAGTGGTTGTTAATGTGCCATTTACAGTAAGGTTGCCCCCTGCGGTATTTATTCCACTTGTATTACTTAATATTAGGTTATTGTATGTTCCACTTTCAATTAATTGCCCGCCTGTTAGAGAGGTATATTCAATAGTACCAGAAGAAATCGGAACACCATTTGATGCCCCACCAAATTGGATTGTACCATTATTGGTATATGAACCAGCAGATAATGTCGAACTGCCCATATTTAATGTTCCACCGGTTGTTGTGGTTAAAGTTCCACTTACTGCTATATTACCATTAGTAGTATTTGTATTACTCGAATTATTTAACGTTAGATTATTGTATATTCCATTCGCAATTGTTTGTCCACCGGTTGTAGAACTGTATTGAACAGTACCCCCCCATGTTTTACCAGAGGAAATTGGTGTTGCTGAGCCATTCTGAGTTTGTAATATTCCTGAATGAGATACTGTTGTAACACTTAATGAGTTTACTCCCATATTGAATGTACCTCCAGCAGTTGTGGTTAACGTTCCATTCACTGTTAAATTCCCACCAGCAGTATTTGTATTACTGGAATTACTTAATGTTAGATTATTGTATGTTCCGCTGGCTATGGTTTGTCCACCACTTGCTAAACTATATTGAACAGTGCCAGAAGAAATTGCTACTCCATTTGATGCTCCTCCAAATTGGATTATACCATTATTGGTATATGAACCAGCAGATAATGTAAATGTACTTGCATCAAGTGTACAACTAGAATTTACAGTTACTGCTCCACTTGCAGAAGCATTTTGGCTAAGAGTAACACCAGAGGTGTTGCTTATTGTTAATGCAGCAATTGAGGTTGGCATAAAAGTACCGGTTACTTGAGCACTACCTCCATTAAATGTAAAATTATTATTCGTGTTGAATGTTTTTGTACCGCTTGCAGTAATATTACCATTTACACCACTTACATGAGAAGTAGAAAATGAGGCCCCACTCCCTAATGTATAACCACCCGTACCAGAAACAACATTAGAACCAGCAATGTGTGTTCCATTGACTGTTACCAAAAATCCGCCATTGGCAAGTGCACCGGAAGTTTGCGTTAATGTACCATTGATTATTGTTGCAGCACCCCGTGTAACGCCTGATGCATTATTTATTGTCAAATTATTTACTGTTGTGGGCATACCCGTTGTTACTTGAGCAGATGCTCCATTAAATGTATAATTTGCTCCAGTATTTAGTGTTGCAGTTAAATTTGTGGTATTAATTGATGCAGATGCTCCAGTGATACCATTAGCATTTACTGTTGAAAGAGTTGCCCCATTTGATAATGCAAATGTATTGTTTGCTGCAGAACCAGAACCAGCAATGGTACCAACTAATTGGTTTGCCGTACCAGAAAAAGTAATTGTACCATTAACAGTCATTCGAGAAATTCCACCATTTCTTTGTTGGAGAGTCAATGTATTACCAGAGTTAATTGTTAAAGAACCATCAACAATTAATGTTACTGTAGATGCACTACCAGAGTTACCGAATGCCCATGCACCAGATACCACTCCATTGGTAGCAGGAGCCACGTAAAATGTATCACCAGTTGTTGTAAAGTTTGTTGCTGCGGTTCCCCCACCACCAACACCGCCGGTATTCCAATTACCAACTGTTTGTGCACTTCCGGCACCAGCAGTTGTAAGTGTGTACCTTGCTGCTTGTGTGGTTGTTCCCAACACTGTAAGCAACAATGTAACAAAGAATAAAACTGTAACTTTTTGCATAAAAACACCTCTAATATGTTATGAATAAATGAATTGTGGCTTGGTTATTATAATTAGCAACTTTTATGCCGAAAAATAATATAGGATTTTCGTCTAAAAACAGCGGTTTTTAAGATTGTGTCTCAAAATGGTGTGTAATTTTAGACAGGTGTGTAATTTTTTGAGATTTTTGTTTTTTATAGATTACAATTTTATCTGAAATAAAACTTTTTCGTTTGGCATAAATATTGTATATTTTTATTTAGTATCCAAAATTTTATAAACTATTTTTTGAGAGGAGTTTTTTATGGGTCAACAACAACTTCTTATTATTATTTTAGGAATTATTATTGTTGGTATTGCTTTAGCCGTTGGTATTTCTCTATTTAGTGCTAGTGCAATTCAAGCCAACAAGGATGCAATTATTAATGATTTAAATAATTTGGCTGCAAATGCATATCAATATAGCGTACGACCTTCCTCTATGGGTGGTGGAAATGGGATGTATAACAGATATAAAATTCCAACTTTATTAAGAAGTAATGAAAATGCTTCTTATTCTTGTACATTTAGTTCTGATTTTGATAATGTTATCTTTAGAGCCACTTCAATACATGGTTATGGAACTATTTCTGCAACTGTAGGTTTGGATGGGAAAATTATTGCATCTAAATGGGTCTATACTGGTGATTTTAGATAAAATAAACAATTCAAATTTACAACAGTGTTTCTTCCTTTTTATACTCTAATGCTGCTTTTACGAAATCTCTAAAAAGCGGATGTGCGTTGAGTGCTTGGGATTTGAGTTCAGGATGAAATTGTCCACCAACAAACCATCGATGTGTTGGTAGTTCTATAATTTCTACTAAATTTTTATTGGGAGAAAGTCCGGAAAATTTCATTCCATATTTGGTGAGGATTTTTCTGAATGTGTTATTAACTTCATATCTATGACGATGTCGTTCTGAAATTTTTTTTTTCTTATAAGCAGCAAATGCTTTTGTTCCTTTTGCCAGCACACAGGGATATGCACCAAGCCGCATTGTTCCGCCAAGATTTTTTACTGCTTTTTGCTCCAACATTAAATCAATAACATTGCTTTTTGTTTTTGCAAATTCTGTACTGTTAGCATTTTTCAACTTGCATACATTTCGAGCAAATTCGATAACTGCACATTGCATTCCCAAACATATTCCAAAAAATGGAATATTACGTTCTCGTACGTATTGGATTGCTTTTATTTTCCCTTCAATGCCGCGTTCACCAAATCCACCGGGAACTAATAATCCCTCAATGTTTTGTAAATGATGGTGAAGATTTTCTGCTTCTAATTCTTGGGCGCGAATCCATTTAAGATGTACTTTAGTATTATTTTCTGCTCCTGCATGAACAAAAGATTCTGTAATACTTTTATAAGCATCTTTTAAATCTGTATATTTTCCAACAACTCCAATGGTAACTTGATTGCGTGGCGATTTTATGTTATGAACAAATTGTGTCCACTTTTTGAGATTTGCTTTTGGAGATTTAAGATTGAGTTTTTCAAGAACAATGGTATCTAACTGTTCTTGTTCAAAAAGTAGCGGAACTTCGTAAATGGTTTCGGCATCTCGTGCTTCGATAACGGCTTTGGTTTCTACATTACAAAATAATCCGATTTTTTCTTTGAGTTCTTTTGAAAGCGGCTGCTCCGAACGACAAATGAGAATATCCGGTTGAACACCAATTTCCAATAATGTTTTTACACTATGTTGCGTTGGCTTTGTTTTTAACTCTCCTGCGGATTGTATGTACGGAATAAGTGTTACATGAATATTGACTGCATTACTTCTTCCCACAGAATGCGTAAATTGACGAATGGTTTCAAGAAATGGAAGACTTTCTATATCTCCAACCGTTCCACCAACCTCTGTAATAATAACATCATATTGATTGCTTAATTGTGTGAGTCGTTTTTTAATTTCATCCGTGATGTGTGGAACGACTTGTACGGTTGCTCCGAGATAATCCCCACGACGTTCTTTAGAAATTACTTCGTAATAAATTTGTCCTGTTGTAGAATTATTTTTTCTGGACATTTCTACACCAAGAAATCTTTCGTAGTGTCCTAAATCTAAATCAGTTTCTGCTCCATCATCAGTAACGTACACTTCTCCGTGTTGAAATGGATTCATTGTTCCCGGGTCAACGTTAATGTATGGGTCAAATTTTTGAATGGTAACTTTTAACCCGCGAGATTTTAACAGAAGACCTAATGATGCAGCAGCGATTCCTTTTCCTAATGAGGAAACAACTCCGCCGGTGATGAAAATATATTTTACTTGTCGCACGTTTTTTCCTATTTATTTTTTATGATTAAAAATGGATTCCCGCTTTCGCGGGAATGACAAAACTTGATTGTAAATTTTTACAAAAAAAATTATAATTTTTTAGAAATTATTTTATTGTTCATTATTGTTCGCACATGTTCTAAATCTTCTTGTGTATCAACAGAAAAGGATTCTGCTTCTGTAATAACACATTTTATACGAAATCCATTTTCTAAAATTCTTAATTGTTCTAATTTTTCTGTTTGCTCCAACATTGTTGGCTGCATTATTGTATAATGTTGTAAAAAATTTGCTCTATAAATGTAAATTCCATAATGTTTATAAAACATTGTAGAAATGCTTTTTGTATCTCTTACAAATGGAATTTCTGCTCGAGAAAAATACAACGCATAATTATTTTTATCTAACACTACTTTGACAACATTTGGATTTTTAATTTCGTTTTCTGATTCAATTTTTTTTACAGCGGTTGCTACTACTGCATTCCCATCTTTTATAAGTGCATCTACGCATTCATCTATTAATTGTGGTGAGATGAGTGGTTCATCTCCTTGAATATTGACGACAACTTGTGCTGTTGGAAATGTTCGTGCTACCAAAGCAACTCTATCACTTCCACTTTCGCATTCCGGCGTCATCACTACTTTTCCACCAAAATTTTTTACCACATCAAGAATTTTTTGATTATCTGTTGCAACAATAACTTCATTTAATAATTGAGATTTTTTTGCTTGTTCATAGACCCACTGTATCATTGGTTTTCCACAAATATCTGCCAATGGTTTTGCAGGCAGGCGTTGCGATGAATATCGTGCCGGAATGATTCCTATAACTTGCATTGTTATCCAATAACTTTGGGAACTTTAAAAAATGATTCCTCTTTTGATGGAGCATTTTTTAATGCTTCTTCTACTGGTAGTGATTGTTTTGTTTCATCTTCTCTCATCACATTTTGTAATTCAATAACGTGAGAAAGTGGTTCTACATTTGTTGTATCTAACTCGTTGAGTTTTTCGATGTGTTTTAAGATGTCGTTCATATTGTGAACGAGTTTTTCTTTTTCATTTTCAGAAAATTCTAATCGAGAAAGTTTTGCGATGTGTTCTACATCTTTTAGTGTTACGGACATGATTTTCCTCTTGTAAGGTTTAATGTCATTCCCGCATGTTTTTAGCGGGAATCCATTTTAAAAATGGACGGTTTTGCAACCGTCCCTACAATTTTATTTTTCTACAAAACAAATTCCAACTTGAGAAATATCAGAAGCAAGTGGGATGCGTTTATCATTTTGGATTTTTTTCCATACTTCGTTCATTCCTTTGGACCAATGTATATCATCAAATATAAGAATTGCGTTATTAGAAAGAAACGGAAATATTTGTTCAAAATATTGGAGCGTTGCTGTACCATCATGGTGTCCATCAATAAAAGCAAAATCTATTGGTGGATTTTTTTGTAGTGTTGGAAGTAGTGTATCTTGAAAACGTCCAACAATACTTTCTACTAAGGAAGAAAATCCCAATTGATGGATATTACGTTGTGCAATTTTCGCTAAAGATTCTGCTCCTTCTAATGTGATAATTTTTCCATTGTTATTTAAATGTAATGCTGCTGCTTGATATAGTGTGGAAATTCCAACACATGTTCCTAATTCTAAACATAGTGTTGGTTTAAAATTTCGGATGAGATGAAATAATAATGATGCCCACGTGTAGGGTTTGCTGGAATTTTTAGAGATTTTTCCTATAGTAGTAGAAATTTCTCTTCCTTGATACATTTCTTCTTGTGTTAATTTTTTCTTTGGTGATTGCGCCCCGTAATCTTGGATGAGAATTTTTTCTTGAGAAATATTGAGTTGTTTTCTTAATGTTTCTATTTTTTCAATCCACAAATTTTCTTCTGGAAAAATTTTATTGGTAAGTGTTTTTCGTAATACTGTAACTAATGTTTTGCTTTGAGGTGTGTTAAGAGATTGTAAGCGGGAGATTTCTTTTTTAAGTTTTGGAAGAAGAAAAAGTTTATAGATAGTATCTGTGATAGTGTTCATTGTAGAAGAAATTTTACTGCACAATATACACAATTTTTAGGAAGATGAAAAATATTGGAAGATTTTGAAAAGAAACGATAAATCAATTATATTAATATCATACTTTAAATATCCACCTTAATAAATGAAACAACGATTTTACTTTGATGCTGTAAAAACTTTTCGAACCATTAAAGAAAAAATGTCTTTAGAAATGGCTACTATGAGTAGTGAGGAAATAAAAAAATATTTAAAAGAAAAGAGTCAAAAAGTTCACAATCAATAAAATTTTTATGACCACACAAAGTATCAAAAAACAATTGATGAAATTAAAAACTTCTACACGTGCAAAATTAGCAAGTGACTTATTGGCAAGTTTAGAAGACCTTTCCGAAGAAGAAAATGAAAAACTATGGCTGGAAGAATCTTTGCGAAGGCATTATGAAATAGAAGACGGGAAAACTAAACTCACACCTGCTGATGTAGTTTTGAAAAATGCCCGTGCAAGGTTACGATGAATTATTCTCTTTCCTTTCATGAATTAGCAGAATTCGAGTTAAACGACATTGCGGCTTATTATGAAAATCAAGTGAGTGGACTTGGTTTTTCTTTTCTTGATGAAGTTGAACGTTCTTTACATCTTATTCAACAAAATCCAAAATTATTTCCTCAAATTTTTCACGTTGTTAGAAGAAAAACTCTTCGTCGCTTTCCTTATAGTATTATGTACACTCTTTCTGAAACTTCTATTCGCATTTTAGCAATAGCAAGCCAAAAACGTCGACCTTTATATTGGAAAAATCGCAAATAAATTTCTTTACTTTCTTTTCACCAAAGTCAAAATAGTGTACGTTGCAACAGTTTCATTATTCTGATTGAACACTTCAACATCCCACTCTACTACACCTTGCGGAATCATTGTTTCTATAACTTCTTTTTCAGTTTTTCGTTTACACGTAAAACGCACATGCACAGTATCGCCAACGTACACAGGACGAACAAATCGTAAGTTTTCTAAACCATAATTGGCAAGTACTGGACCGGGTGCGGGATTAACAAAAAGTCCGGCAGCAGCAGCAATAAGAAAATATCCGTGAGCAACCCGTTTTCCAAAAAGAGAATCTGATGCAGCAATTTCATCGGTGTGGGCGTAAAAATAATCTCCACTCACTCCGGCAAAATTTACAATGTCTGCTTCGGTAATTGTGCGACGATGAGTTACTATTGTTTCTCCTATTTGCAGTTCATCAAAATATCTTTGAAACGGATGAACAAGTTCTTTTTTTGTTTCTGCTCCGTGCATCCATTCATTGCACACTGCACTTAATGTTGTTGGAGAACCTTGCAATGCAGTTCGCTGCATATAATGCAACACACCACGAATTCCTCCCATTTCTTCTCCACCACCAGCACGTCCGGGTCCGCCATGAACAAGATGCGGCATTGGTGAGCCATGTCCTGTAGATTCTTTTGCACAATGTCTATTAATAGTTAAAATTCTTCCATGGTATGGAGCTGCTCCAAAAATAATTTTTTTTGCGGTTGCATCATTCATGGTAAAAAGTGAACCTACTAAACTTCCTTTTCCCATTCTCGCAAGTTCAATGGCTTCATCAAGATTGGAATATGGCATGACGGTGTTCACAGGTCCGAATGCTTCAATGGAATGTGGTGCAGTTTTAGTAAGTGGAGAATCACAGTACAATAACGTGAGTGGAAAAAAACAACCAACATTTTTTTCTACGCCAATTGGCTCAAAGTTTTTTTCATCACCACAAATATATTCTGCAGATTTTTTTATTTCTAACACTCTTTCTCTTACTTCTTGCACTTGTGCTTTACTCGCCAATGCTCCCATTCTCACACCTTCCATTAACGGATTTCCAATTTTAATTTCGGAAAGTTTTTTCTGTAAAGATTTTGCAACATCATCAACAAGATTTTTTGGTACGATTGTTCTACGAATGGCAGTACATTTTTGTCCTGCCTTCGTTGTCATTTCTCGCACCACTTCTTTTATAAATAAATCATATTCTTCTGTTCCGGGAATTGCATCTGGTGCGAGAATGCAACAGTTGAGTGAATCTGCCTCCATCGTAAAGCGAACAGAATTTTCAATAACAACAGGATGTTGTTTTAATTTTTTTCCCGTAGAAGCAGAACCAGTGAATGTTACTACGTCTTGACAGGTGAGATGTTCAAATAAATCTCCAACGCTTCCGCAAATAAGTTGTAATGCACCTTCGGGAAGAATGTTGGATTCAATAATCGCGTGAACAACTTTTTCTGTGAGATAGGATGTAAGTGTTGCGGGTTTTACAATGGCAGGAACTCCTGCAAGAAATGTTGGTGCAAGTTTTTCCAACATTCCCCAGCAAGGAAAATTGTATGCATTGATGTGAACAGCAACTCCTTCCAATGGAACGCAAAGATGTCTACCGATAAATGTTCCACCTTTTGAAAGTGCTTCTACATCACCTTCCACATAAAATGATTCATTGGGAAATTCTCTGCGACCTTTGGATGCGTAGGTAAAAAATGTTGCTATTCCTCCTTCAATATCAATCCACGAATCATTTTTTGTTGCACCGGTTGCATACGAAAGTTGATAAAATTCGTCTTTTCGTTCCATCAAATATTTTGCTAATGCTTTTAACATCAACGCACGTTGATGAAATGTCATTGCACGAAGTTTCGGACCTCCAACGCGACGTGCATATTCCAGCATGGATTTAAAGACAAGTCCTTCACTGCTGGTTTCGCCAATTTTTTCTCCAGTAACAGCGTTAAATAATTCTGTGGATTTTCCTTTTCCTTCGTACCATTTTCCTTCTGCATAATTTTGAAGTCGGAGCATAATATTTTTATCCTATAATATTTTTATATAAATTTTATTTAATTATATTACAATAAAACAGATCGGAAGAGCACACGTCT
>CALETH010000081.1 GCA_937920105.1 uncultured Bacteroidota bacterium | reverse complement strand
CTGGAGTTCAGACGTGTGCTCTTCCGATCTAATATTTTTTTGTAATGATATTAAACACACAGAAGAAAAATTATTTTTCACGATTTCTGCTGAACCATCCGTAGAATTATTATCAACAACTATGACTTCAAAATTTTGATAATCCATTTCATACACTTTTTGTAATGTTACTTGCAAATCATCTCTTCTATTAAAACTCAAAATCACTACTGATACTAATGGTAATTGCATATTATTTTTCACCTTTTGCAATTTTTTCAAATAGTAATAATGCTTGTGCTGTTACTTGGTCCATATTGTAATATTGATACGTTGCAAGTCGTCCGACAAAATACACTGAAGAAAGTTTTTCTGCCTCTTGTTTGTATTTGTTGTATAATTCAGAATTTTCTTTTTGTGGAATTGGATAATATGGTTCACCATCAGCAAGAGAATATTCACGAGCAATTGTTGTTTTAGGATGTTTTTGTCCTGTGATATGTTTGAATTCTGTAATACGGGTATAGTTATTATGATTGGGATAATTTATTTGGGCAACTGGTTGAAAAAATTCTTGTTCAAATGTTTCAAATTCAAAACGTAGTGAACGATATGGTAATTTTCCATATTTGCATTCAAAAAATTCATCAATAGGTCCGGTATAAATAATTTTTTCGTAACGAGAAGTATCAATAGTTTTAAAATCTGTATTTAATTGTATTTCAATATTAAGATGTGAAATCATTTTTTCAAACATTTTTGTATAACCATACAATGGCATTGCTTGAAAAGTATCATCAAAATATTTGTCATTTGTATTAGTGCGAATTGGTAATCTTCCACACACTGAAGGAGAAAGTTGTTTTGGTTCTCTTCCCCAATGTTTTGTTGTATATCCTTTATATAAAAATTCATACAATCTTCGTCCAACTTTTGAAACAACAAAATCTTCAGAATTAGATATTTCAGTAATATTTTCTTTTTCTGCAAGGAAAAATTTTTCTACTTCTTCATCCGTTTGAAAATTATATCCCAAAGCCAAATTTACTGTTGTTCTATTAATGGGCATTGGTACTAATTTTCCATTCACTGATGAAAGTACTTTATGTTGATATGAATGCCATTCAGTAAATTGCGAAAGATATTTGAAAATTTTTTCATCATTGGTATGAAAAAGATGTGGTCCGTAACTATGGACTAAAATTCCATCACTATTATAAAAATCATGAGCGTTACCAGCAATGTGAGAACGTTTATCTATAAGTAAAATTTTTTTATTCAGTTGTGTTGCTAAACGTTCTGCAAGAATGCAACCGGCAAAACCTGCTCCAACAATGAGATAGTTATACATTGAATTTTAACTGTGGCGAATTTTTGACGTATTGTAAAAAAGTATTTCTATAATAAAATAATGCGGAAAGAAAAAATGTACAATATAAAATTGACATTACAACGTTATTCACATGAAAAACTTTTTTTATCCCAAAACATAATAAAAAAACTAATACTGTAATCACTAATGGCAACTGTAAATATTTCCATAAATCAATATCAATAAATTTAGTAAGATAATACCACGATTGAAAAAACACTGCTACTTCAGAACATACTGTTGCAATTGCTGCACCAACAATACCAAAATTTGGTATTAATAAAAAATTTAAGATTACATTTACCAGTGCACCGGAAGAAACTATAATTAAATATTCACGTTGTTTACCCCATGCAATAAGAGGATTTGCTAATGCAATATTAAGAAAAATAAAACTTACATTAAAAAATAAAATTTGCATTGGAACTACTGCTTCTTGATAATTTGAACCAAAAAGAATATGTATAACAGTTTCAGCAATAAAATATCCAATAAAACCAATTGGTAATCCAAGAATTATTAAAACTAAAATATATTTTATTAATAATGATACACCATCTTTAGAAATAGTGTATTTAGAAAAACTCGGAAAAAATGCTGTAATAATAATATTGGGAAGTGTAGTTAATAATATTACTATTTTATATGCAGATGTATATAAACCAACCTCAAAAGAGGTTCGTAATATTCCTACCATAACAGTATCCATATTCCAATAGATACGAATCATCATAGTAGATAATCCCATAATAAAAGAAGAATATAGAATTTGTTTTACTACTTTTTGTGAAGGAAATGTCAATGAAAACGTTTGAAGAGATTTACTAAAAAAGAGAAATATATAACTTGTTATTGTTGAAATAATAAAAAATAATGGGGATAACCATAATTGGTGGGAAGAGGAAACAAAAAAATTTATTAATAGAAAATATATAAAACTTTGTGCGATTTTACTTATAGCAACGTAGTGCATTTTTTCTTTACCAGAAAAAAAATAATACAATGAAAGTGGTAAAAGTAAAAGATTCAATCCTTGTAATAACAATAATTGTCTAACATCTTCATCTATTTGAAAAAAAAAAGATGATAAAAATAAAATTATAAAAGAACTTAGTGATAAAAATAATCGAAGAAAAAAAATAGAACTTACTGTTTCTGATACTGAACTTTTTCCACTTGCCACTTCTCTTGTTCCCACTGCTTCAAAACCTAAATTTGCTATTAAATCAAAATACGAATAGACTGCTAACACAAAACCCAATTTTCCATATCCTTCTACACCTAAAACACGAGCAAGATAAATTGTTGTAAAAAATCCAAAGAGTTTGGAAATAATTTCACCACTGCCAAGAAATAAAAAATTTTTAAGAATAATCTTCATATATTTTTCCTACAACACCAAACCAGCAGCACCTAAAATACCGGCAGTATTCCCGAGTTGTGCGGGAAGAACTTGAATACCATCTTTTAATGGTTTTTGTACGTGATTTACTACTGATTGTTGTATTGCGGGAAAAATTAAATTTCCTGCACCGGAAATTCCGCCGCCAATAATGCTTATTCGGAAATCGAGGATATTCATAAAAGAAGCAAGTGCAACTCCGAGCAATGTTCCTGCTTCATGTAAAATATTTTTTGCAAATTCATCTCTAGCATTTGCTGCTTGAGCAATGTGGATTGGTTCTAAATTTTTAAATTCTCCATTTACAAATTTTGGAATGATGGATTGTGATTGGCGAGATAATTTTTCTATTGTTCGTTGCGAAAGGTATCGTTGACCAATGTATGCTTCAATACATCCGCGAGAACCGCAGTTACATGGAACTCCATTGTAATCAATACAAATATGTCCGATTTCCCCTGCTCCGCCAAAAGGTCCGCGATAAATTTTTCCATCCATAATAATTCCTCCGCCAACACCAGTTCCCCAAATCACAAAAAGAAAATCTTTATGATTTTTTCCTGCACCAAATTTTGCTTCGGCAATAGCAGCAGCGTTGGCATCATTTTCTACTTCTACCGTGCAAGAAAATATTTTTTTAATTTCATCTCCTAATGCAACAATTTCCCAATTTTTAAAGTTGGGTGGATTTTTTATCACTCCGCCTTTTTTTTCTACAATTCCAGCAGCAGAGATTCCGATACCAAGAATTTCTTTTTTTGTGTGTGATAAAACTTGTTCTATAGTTTTCTGGATTTCTCCGATAACAATTGTCGGTCCTTCATCTGCACGTGTTGGCAATGATGTTTGATACACAATTTCTCCTTGTGTATTTACCAAACCGGTTTTAATTGCTGTACCACCGAAATCTACTCCGATTGCGTAGCGTTGGTTCATAGTTTATAATATTCAAAAGTATATTCTGTTACTTGTTTAGCAATTGGTAACTTAACTTTTAAATAAGGAATATCCTTCATAAAATTCTCTTTTGAAAAATGAATTTTCCCTGAAATTGTTTTTTCAGAAAATATTGTTGTTTTTCGAAGTGACTTATTTTCCCAATAAGAACGTTTTTTTATTAATCTTTCTAGTTCTATATAATAATCTTGTTTCCGTTCTTCATATTCTCTCTCACGTTCACAACGTTCCTTCTCTTCACTCTCTTTTTCCTCTCTTGTTTTTTTTCCAATATTAATAACATCTCCTACAAAGTCTATAAAAGTCACTAATCCATTTGTTCCTACTTCCTCATCATAATTAGCCATTTTATTATCAATAGTTTTTCCGAAAGAAGTAATTTGATATTCGGGGTCTGTAGCAAAAATCACTCCACCATAAGCACTTGTATCAGTAAGATTTCTTAGAGAGTAACAATAAAATTCTGTAGGATTAACTTCAATAATAGAATCAGAAAGGTTTTTTATTGCTATATCAAATATTAAAAGTTCCCCTACAGTTCGTTCATACATCAAGGTCATTTCCATTGTGGGATAACGTAATTCTATTTTTCCTGCAGGTTTTAATTGATAGATTGGTAAGGGTGTTGCACAAGATGATAATAGTAACGCTATTACCACAATAAAAAAATAGTTTTTCATAATGTATTCCTTATAAATTTATCTATTTTTATATAAAAATAGATTCCTGCTTTCGCAGGAATGACATTAATTATAGTTTGTATTTTATTTTCATAAAAACTTTTTTACTGCATTGAATACTTCATCAACTTCTATTGTTTTCATACAATCAAAATGTTTTTCCGGACAAATATTGCCTCCATGTATTCCACAGGGACGACAAGAGAGGTTTTTCTTCTCTATTATAATGTCTTTTTCTCCGTACGGATAAAATCCAAATTCTGGAACTGTTGCTCCGAAAATCGCAATGATTGGCGTTCGCATTGCTACAGCAAGATGTTGCGGTGCACTATCATTACTAATTAACACTCTGCTTTTTCTTAAAATTTCTGCGGATTGTAGTAATGTAAATTTTCCTGCAACGTTATAAATTTTTTCATTATTGACAGTGTTTCGTATTTCCTCACATAATTGTTCATCTTCTTTTCCACCAATCAAAACAACAGAAATATTTAAATGTACGAGTTCTTTTGCTAATTCCGAAAACTTTTCTTTTAGCCATCGTTTGGTTTTCCACACAGAACCCGGTGCTATTGCTACAAATGAGTTCAAGTTTTTTTCTACTAAAAAATCTTTTACGATTTTTTCATCTTGTAATGATGGGTAAAGATTGGGAAATTCTTTTGTAGAAATGTTAAATCTAAATGGTTCTAATAATGAAAGATTTCGCTCTATTTCATGATAATCTTTACGATATAATATTTTATGTGTAAAAAATATTTTTCCAGCACTGGTAGAAAAACCAATTCGCATCGGGATTTTACTTAAGAATGCAATAACGGCACTTCGCAATGAACGATGTGGAATAATTGCAAGAGCATATTTTTGTTGTCGTAATTTTTTTGCAAGATGAAAAATTTGTCCAACACCTTTTTGTGTTTTTCGTTTATCGTAAATAATTGTAGAATGAATTGCCGGATGGTTTTGTAAAAGTTCTGCTGCTTTGGGAATGGTAAGAAAATCAATTTGTGATGTTGGAAAATTTTTATGAAGAACCTGTACCAACGGTAACGTTAAAACAACATCTCCGGGAAATGCAGTTTGAATTATTAAGATTTTTTGCGGTGTGATGAACATGGGTTGTAAAATTCCGTAGGGACAGAACATGTTCTGTCCCTACAAATTTATTTCTTATCCGAATGTTTCCAACGTTTATGAAGCCATAACCATTGTTCAGGATATTTTCGTACGTAATTTTCTAACACAGCAACATGTCGTTGTGTTAATTCTCGAACTTTTTCTTCTGTCGTTCCATTTAAATTTTCTGTATTAATTTCTTCTAATGTTGCAATGTATGTTCCATTGGGTTGACGTACCATAAATGCTGCAATGATTGGGGTTCCATTTCGAACACTAAATATTGCTGGTCCGCTACGTGTGGAAACAGGACGATTAAAATATTCCACAAATAATCCATCTTCTCCACCACTTTGGTCTGCCAATAATGCAATTACTTTATTATTCTGGATTGCCCTTATAATTTCTCGTGGTGCTTTTCCTAATGTTACTGTGGTATTATTAAACATTGTACGAAAGTTGTTCATCAATCTATCAACATACATATTTCTTTGTTGTTGAACGATAACGAGTATGCCTTCTTGAATTTCTAAACCTAATGCTAATGCACCAAGTTCCCAATTTCCAAAATGTGCACTGAGAACAATAAGTCCTTTTTCTTTTTTTAAAAGTTGTGAAATTTTTTCTGTGTTTTCTAATGTAACGATTTCGTGAATATTTTTTTTTGTTAATCGCGAAAACCAAAAAATTTCTAATAATGAAATAAATAAATTTTTATATGTTGCTAATGCAAGTGTATTGATTTCTGAAAAATCTTTTTCGGGAAAGGCATTTGCTAAATTTTGAAGCGTGAGTTTTTTTCGAATGGGAATACAATAATAAACGAATGTGCCAAAAAAATTCCCGATGTGTCCGACACTTTTGAAAGGAAGTAATTCTATAATTTTCTTTAAAATCCAAAGTGGAAAATATTCCAAAAAATCTCGCATAAGAAAGCCATATAAAAAAACACCGCTGTAAAAAGCGGTGAAGTTTTTCATTATTTAATTAACACATTCCAAACAATCCAGAAAAATGGATTCCCGCTAAAACGTGCGGGAATGACATTGTGCTTCACACCTGTGAAGCCATTAATTCTCTATTCAACCGAGCGATGTGTGTAACAGAAATTTGTTTGGGACATTCTGCTTCACACGCATAAGTATTGGAACAACTGCCAAACATTTCTTCATCCATTACTGCAACCATATTTTGCACACGTGCGGATTTTTCTGCTTTGCCTTGTGGAAGTAATGCGAGTTGTGAAACTTTTGCAGAAACAAATAACATTGCTGAAGAATTAGGACATGCTGCGACACATGCTCCGCAACCAATACAGGCGGCTGCATCAAATGCTTCATCGGCGATTGGTTTGGGAATGAGAATTGTGTTTCCATCAGGAATACCTCCGGTTTTTGCAGAAACATATCCGCCGGCTTGCATGATTCTCTCAAACGAAGTACGGTCCACCATTAAATCTTTCAGCACAGGAAATGCTGTTGCTCGCCATGGTTCTATTATAATAGTATCACCATCGTGAAAACTTCGCATGTGGAGTTGGCATGTTGCAATTCCTCTTCCGGGACCGTGTGCTCGTCCGTTTATCATTACCCCACAACTTCCGCAAATTCCTTCACGGCAATCGTGGTCAAATGCAACGGCTTCTTCTCCTTTTTTCACAAGTTCAATATTTAATATGTCCAACATTTCTAAAAAAGACATATCGGGAGAAACATCGTTT
This sequence comes from uncultured Bacteroidota bacterium, assembly GCA_937920105.1. Lineage (GTDB taxonomy): Bacteria > Bacteroidota > Ignavibacteria > UBA10030 > UBA8401 > CALETH01. Next base: position 21,348 of record CALETH010000081.1, on the reverse strand, counting down.
ATGTTGTACGTAACAAATGTTCCTTGTTCGTCTTTACTTTTTTGTCGCCAAATTTGAAGTGTTAATTTCATAATTTTTCCTTATTGACATTATTTTATTTTCTTACATGAAGTTATGAAGATTATAAAAAAGTAATTTTTATTTTTTATTATTTTTTGGGTCAAATTCTACTATCCATTCAATACCATATTTGTCTCTAAACATACCAAAATATGAACCCCAAGGGCTATCAGCAATTGGCATTTCTATTGTTCCACCTGCTGAAAGTCCATTAAATAATTTTTCTGCTTCTGCTTTACTTTCTGCACTTATTGAAATTTTACTTCTGTTTTCATTTTCATTCACTTTTCCCATAAATTCTGGGACATCGTTTGCCATCAACACATTAATTTCACCAATAGGTAAAGCAATATGCATAATTTTATTTTCTTCTTTTTTTGGTACTGGGAAATCAGGACTTGCGAGGTCTTTGAAACGCATCACTTTGGTGAACTCTCCACCAAATACTGATTTGTAAAAATTGAATGCTTCTTCAGCGTTACCATTAAAGTTAATATGAGGGTTAATGTGTGCCATAATTTAGGAATTTGAATTGTTATTGTTTAAGATTGCTTTGGAAATTTTGTTATATCCATATAAAATATTTCCCAAGTGTGTCCATCAAAATCTTCAATAGTTCTTTGCTGCATAAAACCATAATCTTTCATCTCGCTTGGTTCTGTTCCACCGGCTTTGAGTCCTTTGGTTACAATAGTATTTACTTCGTCAATACTGCCAACGGATAGAGAAAAAAGTCCAGCTAAATGTGTTTTAGTATTTGCAATGGGTTTAGTTGCAAAGGTTGCGAATTTTTCATGTGTCATTATCATGACAAAAATATTTTCACTCCAAACCATACATTTTGCAGTTTCATCAGAAAATTGTGGATTATTGGTAAATCCTAATGCACTGTAAAAATTCATTGATTTTTGGAGGTCTTTCACTGCTAAATTGATAAATACTTGTTTCATTTTTTTATTTTTTGATTGTAAAAGTTTGTAAATATTTTTTTTTCTTAAATCTACTTTCTGACACACCCCTAAATCCCCTCTCTCCCATACACAATCCAACGCTATAGAGGGGACTTTTTTTGCTGAATTCTGATTACTGAAAACTCATTACTGATAACTGACTACTATTTATAACTTCTTTGTGCTAAATGGACTTCTTCAAACGCTAATGGTTCTTTATTGAGAGTTGGTTTTTTATCAACACCTTTAAATTCCCACGCAGCAACGTAGGAAAATTTTTTATCGTTGCGTTTTGCTTCTCCTTCTTCAGTTTGATATTCTTCGCGGAAATGTCCGCCGCAAGATTCTTCTCTGTGCAATGCGTCAGTAGCAAGTAATTCACCAAGTTCAAAAAAATCTGCAACACGTTGTGCTTTTTCCAATTCCGTATTTATTTCCGCAGCACTTCCGCTTACTTTGACATTTTTCCAAAATTCTTCTCGGAGTTGAGGAATTAATTCCAACGCTTTTTGTAATCCTTTTTTATTTCTTCCCATCCCAACATAATCCCACATAATTTTTCCCAACTCACGATGGTATTCATCAACGGCTTTGGTTCCGTTATTTTCCAACAATGTTGCAATTGTTTTTTCTACGGCGGATTCGGAATCTTTAAATGCAGAATGTTCTGTATCTATTTTTTTAAATGTGTTGCTTGCTAAATAATCTCCCATCGTGTACGGAATCACAAAATATCCATCCGCCAAACCTTGCATCAACGCACTTGCACCTAATCTATTGGCACCGTGGTCAGAAAAATTTGCTTCGCCCAAAACAAATAATCCGGGAATCGTACTCATCAAATTATAATCTACCCACAAACCGCCCATAGTGTAATGAACGGCAGGATAAATTCTCATCGGAACTTCGTACGGGTCTTCCGCAGTAATTTGTTTATACATATCAAACAGGTTTCCATATTTTTGTTTGATGGCTTCTTTTCCGAGTCGTTTAATTGCATCAGAAAAATCCAAATACACGGACATTTTTGTTGCACCAACTCCATAACCATTATCACACATTTCTTTTGCTCGGCGAGATGCAACATCACGTGGAACAAGATTTCCGAATGATGGATACAATCGTTCCAAATAATAATCGCGTTCGTTTTCCGGAATATCTTTTGGTGAACGTTGGTCATCTTTATTTTTCGGAACCCAAATTCTTCCATCGTTACGCAAACTTTCGCTCATCAAGGTAAGTTTGGATTGATGTGTTCCACTGACGGGAATGCAGGTGGGATGAATTTGTGTGTAACATGGATTGGCAAACAACGCACCTTTTTTGTATGCACGCCACGCTGCAGTTGCGTTGCTGGCTTTTGCGTTGGTGGAAAGATAAAAAACATTTCCGTATCCGCCGGTTGCGAGAACAACGGCATCAGCGGCGTAGGATTCCAATTTTCCGGTTACGAGATTGCGTGCGAGAATGCCGCGTGCTTGTCCATCAACAACAATTAAATCTAACATTTCGCGACGCTCGTAAAATTTTACTGTTCCAGCATCAATCTGTCTGCACAAAGCGGAATACGCTCCGAGTAATAATTGCTGACCTGTTTGTCCGCGTGCGTAAAATGTGCGTGCAACTTGCGCCCCACCGAACGAACGATTATCCAAATAGCCGGCGTAATCTCGGGCAAACGGAACTCCTTGAGCAACGCATTGGTCAATGATGCTTCCACTGACTTCTGCAAGTCGGTACACGTTTGCTTCTCTTGCTCGGTAATCTCCACCTTTGATGGTATCATAAAAAAGTCGATACACACTATCACCATCATTGGAGTAATTTTTTGGTGCGTTGATTCCTCCTTGTGCGGCAATGCTGTGTGCTCTGCGTGGTGATTCGTGATAGCAGAATGCGTGGACGTTGTAACCGAGTTCTGCTAATGTTGCTGCGGCGGATGAACCGGCTAATCCTGTACCAACGACAATAATATTATATTTTCGTCGGTTGGCGGGATTGACGAGTTTCATGTGGAATTTATGATTGGACCATTTTTTTTCTATTGGTCCTTCGGGAATTTTGGAGTTGAGTTTCATTGTTGTTTAACTATAGTTAATCTTCTTTACTATCTTTTAATTATTTTTTAATAATTTATGAATTATTTTTCAATATAATTCAAAATTTCTTTTCTAAGATAATTTAATTCTGCACCATCAAAATCTTTTGATAAATTATATGTAAATGAATCAAAAGAAACTTGATTAATTAATTTTAAAAATTGAAGTCTATCTTTAATAAACATTAAAATATATTTCCCCGGAATATTAGTAGTTGCCTTTATTCTTGTATTAAAATGTTTCTTCATTTTTTTAATTTGGCCATTTAGAGTTACTCTACTATTCTTGGATTTAAGTTTATTCTCTATTTCAAGTAAATATTTGGGAATAAAACTATTTTTGTAATGTACACTTGAAAAACTAAAATCAAAATCTCTCTTCACGTCTAATTTATAATATTCACAAGATAATTCGTATTGTTTAATTATGATAAAAACAGATGCTAATTCTCTCAAACTTTCTATAGCATTATCAATTAGTTTTTCATAATCAATCTTAATATCAATATCCGTATCCTTCATTTTTGGGTTCTTGCTTCTAATACATTCATAAATAGATAATTTTGAAAATAAGTAATTCTCTATAGAATATCTCTCTATATAAAAAAGATTACTTAATTGTTCAACCCTACCTAAAATTTTATCAAAGTCTAAGTCAACTATATATACCTTTTTTCTATTATTAACATTATTTTTTGCAGTATTAATAACATCTTTTTTCCCATTCAATGGAAATATTTTATGTAACTTTATATCTGAAAAGAGTCTTTTCAAAATATTAAAATAAAAATGTTCTTTATCTATATCCTCTACATAAAATTCAATGTCATTGAATTGTTTATATAATATATCTTGACCATGAAGAAAAGAATTTGTTAATTCTGGAAATTCAACACTCATTATTTAAAGATTATATGGTAATAAACTTTTTGCTTTATCTTTCTTTTTACTAACGATAATAGGCGAATGAGTTGCTAATATTAACTGTGTATCTTTAGGTGTAATTCGCTCAAGTTGATTTAAAAAATCTTCTTGCCATTTAATGTGAAGAGATAATTCTGGTTCATCAATTATAAAAATTCTTCCATCTTGACTATTAAAAGCTATGTATGAAAATAAAATTAATACTTGTTGTTCTCCTGACGAAAGAAATTTAATATCTTTATATTCAGTGATAATTTTATCATTTTTATCTAATGTGTGAAACGTTAATTCAGTTGTATCTTTCTTAAAAAGAAGTTTTTTAGCAGAATCTTTGAAAAAATAATTTAAAGTATCAATATATGTATTGACTTGTTCTAATATTTCATTCGATTCTTTTTCAAACTTTTGAATTTCTTCCAATAAATGATTGATATTATTTATGAATTGACTGACATTAAGACCATAAAGAAGTTTTGTTTGTTCATCATTTGAATTGTTTTGGTATTTGAAAACAATATCTTTAAGTTGTGAGAAATATGTTGAAACTATAGATTGTTCATTTGTATTAAAAGTATTTTTTTCAAAATTTTTAAAGTAATCATTAATTTTTTTTTCAGCATTTTCAATTTGTTGTGTAGTCAATTGGTTTTTAATACCAGAATTAAAAGACTCTAAGGTTATACCTCCCGAAAAAGTTAAAAGCATTAAACGTTTTTTTAAATTATTTGTTAGATTCAATATAGAATTATTTTTTTTACGATATTCTCTATTGACAATTTCTTTAACCTTATCAAGCGGAGAAAAACCTGATATTGTATTTTTCCTATTTACTCTATGAAGATTTTCTTCTGTTTCAAGTCCTTCTTGATATAAATTTCTATCAAGGCCAACCACTGTAGGACTAGGAAAAGATGATACTAAATCCCAAGTTTTTTGTTCTTTTATAACAGGCTTTAAATTTGAATAATGGAGAATAAGACGATTTTCTAAATCATTATCATTTTTTATTTCATTCGGAGGAACTTTAATTTGAACTACTAGAGGGTTATATTTGTCTTTATCAGTTTTGATATAATATGTAAATTTTTTTTGTGGTGCTTACACATTATTTCATAATGGGCTCCTTTAAACTCAAAAAAGAGTTGGATTGATTTAAATTCAGTAATACAAAGATGTGGAATAGAGGGTTTTAAAAGCCAATTAATTATGTTTAATATACTTGTTTTACCAGAACCATTTATACCAACAAGCAAAGTTATATCTGAGTTAAAATTTAAATTTTTATCTATATAACCATAAAGATTTTTGATAATCAATTTATTAATTTTCATTCTGGTTTGCCTTTAAAAGTCTTTTCGAAAAACCTTTTTAAGTTTCTTTAAATTTCATTTTCAATAAAACAAAAATAAATTCAACACTGACACACCTCTCTCCATCACACTAAAAAAAATCTAACACTGCAGAGGGGACTTATTATTTACTAACTGACTTCTGATTCCTAAATTCTACATTCTATATTCTATCTCCATTACTTCATTACTTACATACTCATCTACTCAAACAACACTTTTATAAAAGAGTAAAAAATAAATCGGCATTGTTGCAAAGCCAAGCGGAATCAATAACCAAAAAATAAGAGCAATCGTATCCAACAAACCAATATATTTTTTTTGCCGCAATCCCAAAGATTGAAACGCTGCTTGAAATCCATGTTTAAGATGGTACGCCAACAACACCAACGCCACAAGATAAAATCCACTATAAAAAACATTAGAAAACGATTGTGCTACTAATTGATACATGGAAGGCGTTCCCATAATACGTCCATCAAACCAAAAAGATTTGAGATGAACGACGAGAAAAAAAAATACAATACTTCCGGAAAGCATACTGAAACGTGAGGCAAGTTGGGTATTTTCTTTTAATTGATAGGATTGATATTTGGTTTTTCGTGCTTGACGGTTTTTTAACCACAATTTTGTTCCGGTAACGATGTGAAAAACGAATCCCACCACCAAAACAATTTCCATTATACGGGTAATTCCGTTGGTGGACATAAAGTGTGCGTATTCATCAAACGCTTTTCCGCCATCATTTTTAAAGAGAAGAAAATTTCCGGATAAATGGACAAGCAAAAAACTACACAGAAAAAGTCCGCTAACGCCCATTAAAATTTTTTTGCCTACGGAGGAATTAGAAAAGGAGAAGTTGTGTTTCATAAGAATTGCCTGTAACGATGAGAGAATATTTTTAGTTCTTTAAATTGTCATTACGAAGGAGTTCCGATAAATTGGAACAATCGAAGTAATCTAAAATTATTTTTAAACAAATGAAGTTAAAAAAGAATTATGGAAAAAACAATAAAAACAGAAAAGCGAATTATAAAATTCGCTTTTCTGTCTTTCACACAATTTTTACTATAATATTTTTATTTTACCAACATCATTCTTTTCACTTCACTAAAACTTCCAGCAGTAATTTTATAGAAATATATTCCACCAGAAAGTTGGTTTGCATCAAAATTCACAGTATGAATACCGGCCTGCATTTCTTGATTAACAAGTGTTGTAATTTCTTTCCCTAAAATATCGTACACTTTTAGATTTACAACATCAGTTTTCGGTATTTCATAGGTAATTGTTGTTGTTGGATTATAAGGATTAGGAAAATTTTGATATAATTTTGCTTGAGTTGGTACAATCGTAACTTTAATTTCATCACTATAATCAACTGTTCCATCATTATCTTTTTGTTGTAATCTATAATTATATTTTCCTGATTTTACATTTGCATCAACAAAAGAATAATTATTGATAGTAGTAATTGTACCATTTCCTTTTACAAAGCCTATTGTTTTCCATATATTATTTTCTAATTTTTGAATTGCAAATCCTGCATTATTAATTTCACTTTGTGTTTGCCAATTAAGAGTTACTTTATTATCCCGTACCTCCCCTGTAAATGAATTTAACTGCACTGGAAGTGGAAAAACATTCCACTTATTTCCTAAATAAGTTTCTACTGATTGACGTTCTGTAGTTGTTAGTGCTTTACCAACCACTACAATTTCTGCAACATCCATTGCAGAATATAAACTTGAAGAAAGATAAGAACCTATATTTAATTGAGAAAGCCCTCCTGAACCAACAGGTGGTGGATTAGCCACCAATAATCCATTTTCATAATACTCAAGATAAGTAGTAGCAAAAATTATTGTGGTCACTACAAATTGAGTATAAGGAACTGTTTTAATTCCCATTGAAGCATATCCACCACCAGCCGAGACTCGTAAATCGTCACTTCCATTTAATCCCATAAATAATTCTCCAGACGAAATACCTGAAAAAATAGTATGCCATGCACCATCATTTGAACCTGTATATTGGTACACTATACAGAATGTTAATGGTTGTTGAAGTGTTTGAAAATTAATACTAATATTTCCTGATAAAAAATCATCTAGACCATCAAAGCGAAGAACAGGTTTTCCATTGAGAACATTTGTTTTTAATACTGGTTTTTGGACATTGCTTGCTTGAGAAAGGTTTTGCGCATTTCCAGAACTATCATACCAAACTGAAATTGGTGTATTATCAGAAAAATTTAATGCATCTGCTTTATACCACAGTTTTGGTGTTAAACCTGAAACAGGAAATTGTGAAAATGTTATTATTGTATTATTAAAAAAGAAAAGCAAAATTAATAGTTTTTTCATAAATCCCCCTATAGTTTTTAAATTGTAAGTGTAGTACCTTATTTATATAATCATATTCTATGATAAACACTCAACGCATACGAAATCTAACCACCACTACACCTTTAATAAGCAAGAACAATGCCATTATTTATTGGATGAGCAGAGACCAACGCATTAACGATAATTGGGCACTATTATATGCACAAGAAATAGCATTAGAGTATAAACTCCCATTAGCAGTTATTTTTTGTTTCATGCCAAAATTTCTTGGTGCAACAACTCGAATGTATGAATTTATGACATCGGGACTGGAATTTCTTGAAAAAGACTTAATGAAATATAATATCCCATTTCTTCTTTTACAAGGACCTCCAGAGCAAGAAATTCCAAAATTCATTAATTCTTATTCTATTTCACATCTTATTTGTGACTTCAGCCCCCTAAAGATTAATCGTGAGTGGAAAAATTCTGTTGCAAAAAAAATCACTATTCCCTTTTACGAAGTTGATGCACACAATATTATTCCCTGTTGGCATGCTTCACCAAAATTAGAATTTGGTGCGTACACCATTCGCCCAAAAATTCAGAAATTTTTACCGACTTTTTTGGAAAAATTTCCGATGTTACAAAAACATCCACACTCTTGGAAAACAACATTTCCAAAAAATAATTGGAATGAAATAAAAAAATCTCTCCCAAAAATTCCTTCTTTTGATTGGATTACATCTGGAGAACATCATGCACAAAAAATGCTGACGAATTTTATTTCTTCAGGATTACAAAACTATGATGTACTACGAAACAATCCGACATATAATGCACAATCCAATCTTTCACCATATTTGCATTTCGGACAAATTTCTGCTCAGCGAATTGCATTAGAAGTTTCTAAAACAAAAAAATCTCCATCACAAGAAAATTTTTTAGAAGAACTTATTGTTCGGCGAGAACTTGCTGATAATTTTTGTTTTTATAATCCAAAGTATGATTCGTTTGACGGATTTCCCACTTGGGCAAAAACAACACTCAATGAACATCGTAAAGATAAACGAGAATTTTTGTATTCATTAGAAGAATTTGAACATGCGAAAACACATGATGAATTATGGAATGCTGCACAACTCCAAATGGTTCGCATCGGAAAAATGCACGGGTTTATGAGAATGTATTGGGCAAAAAAAATTTTAGAATGGACAACCAATCCCGAAGAAGCAATGGAAATTGCCATTTACTTAAATGATACCTACGAACTGGATGGACGCGACCCTAATGGATATACAGGAATTGCGTGGAGCATTGGCGGTGTTCATGATAGAGCATGGTTTGAGCGTCCAATTTTTGGAAAAATCCGATATATGAATTACAACGGCTGTGCAAGAAAATTTGATGTAAAAAAATATATTTCTTCTATCAATAATGATTCTCTGTTTTAATTTTCTTGTTTATTCAAAAAGGAATTTTTAATTTAGTTGAACATTTTTCCTCCTAAATAAGAAGGAATTTTATCAATCACAACAAAACTTTTATGAAAAAAACATCCCTTCTCTTCATCATTTTCTTCACCTCTATTGTAAATGCACAAGAAGAAAAACATTTCACCAACATTCAACAAATTACATTTGGTGGTTCAAACGCAGAAGCATATTTTTCTACAGATGGGAAAAAATTTGTCTATCAAGCAACAAAAAATGGATTTTCTTGCGACCAAATTTTTACGATGAATGTTGACGGTTCAGAAAATCAACTCGTCAGCACAGGCAAAGGACGAACGACATGTGGATATTTTTTCCCAGATGGAAAAAGAATCGTCTTCGCTTCCACTCATCTTGCAAGTGATTCCTGTCCACCACCAGTTGACCGCTCTAAAGGATATGTGTGGGGAGTTTATAATTCATACGATATTTTTTCTGCCAATGCAGATGGTTCTGATTTGAAACAACTAACAACAACGTATGGCTATGATGCAGAAGCAACAATTTCTCCCGATGGAAAAACCATTCTCTTCACTTCTGCTCGTGATGGTGATTTAGAATTATACACTATGGATGCTGATGGAACAAATCAAAAACGATTAACATTTGAAAAAGGATATGATGGTGGTGCATTTTTTTCTGCCGATGGAAAAAAAATTGTCTATCGTGCACATCACCCAACAACAAAAGAAGATTCTACTGAAGGAGAAAATTTATTAAAAATGGAATTAGTAAAACCAACCCAAATGGAAATTTTTGTGATGGATATTGATGGAACGAATAAACGACAAATCACCAACAATGGTGCAGCAAACTTTGCACCATTCTTTACACCAGATGGGAAAAAAATAATTTTTTCTTCCAACGTCAATAATCCCAAAGGATATAATTTTGATTTATTTCTTATAGATTTGAATGGAAAAAATTTAGAACAAATAACATTTTCACCAACATTTGATGGTTTTCCAATGTTTAGTCCTGATGGGAAAAAATTAGTGTTTGTTTCCGGAAGAAATGCAACAAAGCCACACGAGTTTAATATTTTTGTTGCGGATTGGAAAGATTAATTTTGTGTCATTTCTGCGAAAGCAGGAATCTATCATAAAAAATACAGGGCGGATTTTTCATCCGCCCTTACTCAACTACAGAACGTAAAATTTTACGTCCCTACGTACTCCACTACACCAACTTCTGCATCACTTCTCGCAATTCTTTTTTACTTAAAAATTTTTGTGCAATCGGAAATAAAATATGATTTTCTTTATGAATATGATTTACCATTAATTGCACAATTTCATTTGCAGCATCACATAATTCTTCTTGAGCAATATCATCTTCAGTATTTTCTTGAATTGCACGAATGCTATATTGAAGTTTTTTATATACCTTCCCCATTTTTTGATGGTCTTCTCGCAAACTATTGGTGGGACCTTCTACAAAACGTTCAATCACAGGAAATAATGCTTTTTCTTCTTTTGCATTATGCACTCGCACTTCTTCATCAACAAATTCTGTTGCTTTTAAAAGTTGCTTAAATGTTTTTTCTGTATATCCGTTTTTCTTTATATCTTCAGCAGATTTTTTAAGAATACGAAGTTGCACAAGAGCAAAATCATGCTCTTTCATAAACATTGCTATAGGGTCGCGAATTGCCATTGTTGTTTGTAATAAAATTTATTTCGTAATGTAAAAATTAAAGAAAGAAAAGGCAAACAGGTAATAATAATTCATTTTCAATAAAAATATTTCTTGCTTTTTACGATAAAATACTTTACTTTCATAAAGTTAAAATTAAAAATACCTAAATAATTTAAGTTTAAGTACGTAATGATTGATACTATTGATATTACACTTATAGAAATTCTTCAAAAAAACGGAAGGATGCGAAGAAACGAACTCGCTGAAAAAGTTGAGTTAAGCATTCCCGCTGTCAGTGAACGATTAAAAAAATTAGAAGAACAAGAAATCATTATTGGATACACAGCAATAATTTCCCCAAAAAAAATAGGAAAAGATGTTACTGCATTTATCACTGTTACGGTGGATTCTTCAAAACATTACACTGCATTTATTGAACATGCCAAAGCCAATGATGAAATTTTGGAAATTCATTCCATCACCGGCAAAGGAACACATCTCTTAAAAATCCGTACAGAAAATACCTCTACTTTGGAAAAATTGCTTTCCAAAATTCAAGCATGGAATGGTGTCATAAATACAAGCAGCAATATTGTTCTTTCCACATTTAAAGAAACAACAACAATGAAAATTCATAGACAGAAATAAACAACATTTCCCTCCTACTAGGAGGGAATTAAAGGGTGGTCTTTTTTGACCTCCTCTAGCCCCTCCTTAATAAGGAGGGGAAATACAATTACATTATATTATTATAGAAAGGAAATATTTTTATGTCTATACCATCTAGACACTCACACGCAAAACCAGTTTCATCATACTTTGGTGAAAATGTTTTTACTCTTGATAAAATGAAACCCGTTCTTCCCCGCAACGCCTTTGAAAAACTTTCCCGCGTAATTCAACTGGGAGAAAAATTAGATATTGATACAGCAAACATTGTTGCTATTGCGATGAAAGACTGGGCATTAGCAAAAGGCTGCACACATTACACACACTGGTTTCAACCTATGACTGGTTTCACTGCAGAAAAACATGATTCATTTATAGAATACAACGAAAATGGAAAAATCATCGAAAAGTTTTCCGGAAAACAACTGGTGCAAGGCGAACCAGATGCTTCATCATTTCCTTCCGGAGGAATCCGTGCAACATTTGAAGCACGTGGTTATACAATTTGGGACCCAACAAGTCCCGCCTTTGTAATGGAATATCCACACGGAAATACATTATGTATTCCAACAATTTTTGTTTCATACACCGGAGAAACGCTGGATAAAAAGGCACCACTCCTTCGTTCTGTTCAAGCGTTAAATACTGCAGCACTTTCACTTCTCAAATTATTTAATAATCCCGCAACAAAAGTTTTTTCTACACTCGGTGTTGAGCAAGAATATTTTCTTATTGACCGTTCGTATTATCTTTCACGTCCAGATTTAATGCAAAGTGGAAGAACATTGTTTGGAGATTCTCCCGCAAAGCATCAACAATTAGAAGACCAATATTTTGGAAATATTCCCGAACGTGCATTTGCATTTATGACGGAAGTAGAACATGAGGCCTACAAACTTGGCATTCCTTTAAAAACTCGACACAATGAAGTTGCCCCAAATCAATTTGAAGTTGCACCAATTTTTGAAGATGTAAATATTGCTGTTGACCACAATCAAATCTTAATGGATTTAATGGATAGAGTTGCAAAGCGACACGACCTTGCTGTTCTCTTTCACGAAAAACCATTTGCCGGAATTAACGGAAGCGGAAAACATTGCAACTGGGCAATCGCAACTGATAAAGGAGAAAATCTTTTAAATCCGGGAAAAACTCCACACTCTAATTTGCAATTTTTGATTTTTTTAGTTTCTACTATTAAAGCAGTGTACGAATATGCTCCAATCCTTCGTGCAGCAATTGCTTCTGCTGCGAATGACCACCGTCTCGGAGCGAATGAAGCACCACCAGCAATTATTTCTATTTTTCTTGGAGAAACTTTATCAAAAATTCTTAGTGATATTGAAACAGGAACAACCACTGCAAACACCGATGCGGTAATGTTCCATCCCGGCATTAACACAATTCCGGAAATTACAAAAGATAATACAGATAGAAATCGTACATCACCATTTGCATTTACTGGAAATAAATTCGAGTTTCGTGCTGTGGGAAGTTCGCAAACACCATCAACAGCAGTTACATCACTCAATACAATTTTGGCAGCACAGTTGAATGAAACAAAAACGATGTTGGAAAATGTTTTGAAAAATGGAAAAGATTTTTCTACAGCAGTGAGTGAAGTTGTACGAGAAATTCTTACACAATCTAAAAAAATATTATTTGAAGGAGATAATTATTCCGAAAGTTGGGCAAAAGAAGCAGCAAAACGCGGATTGCCAAATATCAAAACAACACCAGAAGCATTACAAGCACTCAGCACACCAAAAGCACACACATTATTTGTTGAACACAAAGTGTACACCGAACGCGAATTAGAAGCACGATACCACATTGATACAGAAAATTACATCAAACAAATTGATATTGAAGCACAATTAACAATAGAAATGGTGAACACCATTATTATTCCTGATACTATTTCTTATCTCAATAATGTTGCAACTACTGTTGATGAACTTTCTTCTGTTCTCGGGAAAAAAGAAAAATCAATAAAATCTTTAATAGATTTAGCGAAAACACTTTCTACAAAAATTGGTGCATTGCAAACTGAAAATGCAAAATTAGAAAAAACAATTTCTACTGCACATGCAAAATCTGATATAAGCAAAAAAGGAATTTCTTTTGTGGATGTAAAAACACAGCGAGAAAAAATCCGCACCATTGTAGATTCTTTAGAACAAATCGTTGGTGATGAATATTGGACTTTACCGAAGTATAGAGAAATGTTGTTTACGTTGTAAAATAACTAAAGAAAAATGTCATTCCCGCATGCTTTTAGCGGGAATCCATTTTAAAAAATTTCTGGATTCCTGCTTTCGAGTCTGTGTAAAAAGTCAATTTTTCGAAGGTAAACTTTCGAAATTTTTAAAATTTTGAGGATTTTTTTCTAAAAAACCTAGTTTTTACACAGACTCCTTTGCAGGAATGACATTTTACTGACTTCTGAATACTAATATACTTCACTACTCATCTACTTAAATACTCTACTACCAACTTCACAAAACCATTCGGGTCATCCAACCACGGAAAATGGCCACAATGTTCTAACAAAACATACTGTGAGTTTGGAATTTTTTTGTGCATAATTTCAGATTGTGATGGAGAAACATGAACATCATGTTTTCCTGCAATAATTAATGTTGGTTGTATGATAGTAGAAAGTTTCTCAATCACATTGTAACGATTGAGTTCCACCGTAGCGAAATATTTATATCTCTCTATAGAAATATCTGCCTCACCAAAAACTTTTTCAATTTCCGGTAACGCTTTTGGATTTTGAATATCCATCGTGTACACTTTTTTCATATACTCACGAAAACGTTCCGCGGTAAATTCTTTTCGGAAAGTTTCTGCAATATCTTTTACTTCATTATATCGTGGGTGTTCTCTATCACGAATCGTTCCTTTATGAAAAAATCCTGTTGGAGAAGAACATACAATAATCAGTTTTTTTATTTTTGCTGGATATGCAAGAGTATATTCTAAGGCAGTAAAACCAGCAGCAGATTGTCCCATTACAAACCAAGAGTCTATTTTCAAATATTCTCTTACAACATCAATATCTTTTATAAGTTGTGTAATACTATATTCATTTTTATCAGCAACAGGTCCAGAACCACCAACACCGCGTGGTTCCACAAATATCAAAGTAAAGAATTGAGAAAGTGAAAGTATCGTTTCCCATTTACGATTGTTCACTCCCCACGGAACCGGACAAATAAGTAATGCAGGTCCACTACCGTACGTTGAATAAACAATTTTTGTATTCCTTTGTTGAATAAAACCAGAATTTTCTTTTTGCATATTTTCCTTTCATTTTTTCTATAAGAAGAAACAAAAAAAATTCGTATTATGAAAGTCATTATTTATCTAACAATTAAATTTACTTTTTTGTGCGATGGACTGAAATCGCAGGCGGATGAGCGAATTGGAAAAGTGATGGTGTGCGGTTTCGATTTCAACGAGTGAAATGTGGATTGGAGTTGAAATCGACAGGACTGTGCGATGGAAAACCATCACGTGTGTTTGCGATTTCAAAAAGATTTCTTTGCTTCTTTCTTTCTCGGAAAGAAAGAAGATACTCAAAAAAAAACAATTTATGATTTCTTTCACCATTTACAACAAGGAATTTTTATGAATTACGTACTTTTAGGAAATAGCGGACTCCGCGTTTCAGAACTCTGTCTCGGCACAATGACCTTTGGAGAAGAATGGGGTTGGGGTGCCTCAAAAAAAGAAAGCAAAAAAATGTACACCGCTTATCGCAAAGCCGGTGGAAATTTTATTGACACTGCGAATTTTTATACAGAGGGAACATCAGAAAAAATTGTTGGAGAACTTATTGCACACGAACGAGAGAGTATTGTTTTGGCAACAAAATATACTTTGACAATGAAAAAAGGCGACCCTAACTGGAGTGGAAACCATCGTAAAAATCTTACACAATCTTTAGAAGCAAGTTTAAAAAGATTAAAAACAGATTACATTGATTTGTATTGGGTTCATGCGTGGGATTTTATGACACCTGTAGAAGAAGTGTTGCGTGCATTAGATGATGCCGTTCGTCAAGGAAAAATTCTCTACATCGGAATTTCTGATACGCCAGCATGGAAAGTTGCACAAGCAAACACCATCGCAGAACTTCGCGGATGGAGTTCATTCATCGGATTGCAAATAGAATACAGTTTAGTAGAACGCACTGTTGAACGCGAATTACTTCCCATGGCACAAGAATTAAATTTAGGAGTTCTCGCATGGTCTCCATTAGGAGCAGGAGTACTTTCAGGAAAATTTTCTACCAAAGAAAAAAATACTGCAACACGCCTAAAAAAAGGAAGTGAAAAGCTGAACAAACATAATATAGAAATTGCTGATGAAGTCATTTCCATAGCAAAAGAAATTGGATGTACACCAGCACAGGTTGCATTACGTTGGCTTCGTGCACAAAACGCAATTCCAATGCTCGGAGCAAGAAATGAAATTCAACTAAAAGATAACCTTGCCTGTTTAAATATTTCCATCACGCCACAACACTTAGAGCGTCTTGATTCTATTAGCAAAATTGATTTAGGTTTTCCACACAATTTTCTCAAAAGAAAAAGTATTCGTGAAATTGTATATAGTGGTGTGTATGACAAAATTGAAAAAAGAAAATAATTTTTTTCAAAACTACAATAGTGTCATTCCCGCGAAAGCGGGAATCCAGTTTTGAGATAGGTAAAACATTTTTATTTCTAATACATAATGAACTTACAAACAGAAACACTCCAACTCACCATAGAAACACTCGGCTTTGAAGGAAAAAGCATTGCTCATCACAACGGAATAGTGGTTTTTGTAGAAGGCGGAGTTTCCGGCGATACCATCCTTGCAAACATTACCAAAAAGAAAAAAAAATATTGGGAAGCAAAAATTCTTGAAATCCTCTCCCCTTCCCCACAACGAACAACACCACAATGTTCACACTTCGGCATTTGTGGTGGATGCAAATGGCAGCATGTAGAATACACAACACAACTTCATTACAAACATCAACATGTCATAGATGCTTTAGAAAGAATTGGCGGATTGCAAAACATCAACATCTTACCAATTATTCCGGCAACACAACAATACTTTTATCGTAATAAAATTGAATTTTCTTTCGGAGACCAACGCTGGCTTACTGAAGAAGAAATTCACAATGATATAAAAATAGAAAATAAAAACTTCGCCGTTGGTTTTCATATTCCCCAACGATATGATAAAATTGTAGATATACAAAAATGTTATCTACAATCGGAACTAAGTAATTTCATTTTGCAAACCATAAAAATTTTTGCATTAGAAAATTCTCTCCCCGCATATTCTTCAAAAACAGAAACCGGTTCTTTTCGCAACCTTGTTATACGAGAAGGAAAAAATACCGGTGATGTTATGGTTAATCTTGTTACCTTTGATGACAACCAGGAAATAATGCAAAACCTTACAAAAATTCTCACAAAAAAATTTCCGGAAATCACCACCATCATTAATAATATCAATACAAAAAAAGCACAAATTGCTGTTGGAGAATATGAAAAAGTCTATTACGGAGAAGGAATTATCCACGAAAAATTAGGAGATTGCATTTTTGCCATTTCAGCAAATTCATTCTTTCAAACCAACACACACCAAGCAGAAAAACTCTATACACTGGTAAAAGAATTTGGAGAGTTCAAAAAAAATAATGTGGTGTATGATTTATATTGCGGAACTGGTTCTATCGGAATTTTTATTGCAAACTCCGTACAGTATGTTGTGGGAATTGATATTGTAGAAAGTTCAATAGTAAATGCACGAATGAATGCAAAACTGAATTGTTTAGAAAATTGCGAATTTATTCACGGAGATTTAAAAGATTTACTGACCAAAGATACAGAATGGCAGCAACGGTACGCAAAACCTGATGTAATTATTTTAGACCCTCCTCGCAGCGGAATGCATCCAAAAGCAGTAGAAAAAATTGGAATAATGAAAATACCAAACATTGTTTATGTGAGTTGCAATCCCGCAACACTTGCACGAGATATACAAATGTTTAATAGTTTCGGATATTCATTAGAAAAAATTCAACCAGTAGATATGTTCCCTCACACCTATCATATTGAAAGTGTAGCAAAGTTGGTGTTGGAGTAGAAGTAATCAAATCATAAACACTGCCAGAATTTTAAATTCTGACAGTGTTACTGTAGTTTTTTAGACAACAAAAATTTTAAAAACTTTTGTTGTCTCATATAAATCTTTAAATTCTTAATTCTGTTTTCTGAATTCTGACTCTTGCACTTGCTTTTGTAGTTTTTTTTTTTTTACTTCTTATACTAAAGAGTTAAAGTAATACTTCTACTAACTTATCTGAAAACTGATTACTAAAAACTCACTCACTCACTTTTTAAGGAGATACATTATGAAACGCACTTCACTTTTTTTCGTTTTACTTTTACTCTTAGGAATACAACAATTTGGTTGGAGTAAAATTTTTACCAGTGTTCGAAATGGAGATTGGGGTGACCCAGCAACATGGGGAGAAACAATGTTAACACCTAACTTGGAAACAGATACCGTGATAATAAGTAAAACCATAACCATAGGTGCAATGGGTTCAACATGGCAATGTCAATCTCTTACCATAAATAATGGTGGTATATTGCAATTCACAGAAGGTGGTGAAGGAACAAATTTAACAGTAATTGATAATATTATTATTAATACTGGTGGAATATTAAGGGCTTCAGATACTTATACAACTGGAGGCGATTTTTATGGATTAACAGTTGGTAAAAACTTCACCAATAACGGAACTTTTATTGGAAAAGTTGATGCAGATGACAAAACAGGAAGTAGAACAATTTTCTTAACAATTAATGGAACAGGAAAAAGTGTATTTTCAGGAAGTGCCATAACTGTATTTGGCCTTAACATAAACAAAACATCTATTACTGATACTTGTGTTATTCCCTTTGATATTACAATTCTTTCTTCATTAAACCTCACTACTGGTACATTAAATAATAATGGTGCGAGAATGATTACATCCAATCTTACAAAACTTAATACAGGAAAAATAATTGCCATACCTAATTACAATCCAAACCCTATTATAACTTATAATAGTAATGATACCACAGGAGCAGAACTACCAACGACTCTTCACACTTTAAATCTTGGCGGAAATCTACTCTTAACAAAAAACGTTACTATTACAAAATCATTACCCTTGGCCGCAAATATTATAAATACTGGTAATAATACTATAACTATAATGGATACTGCCAATGTTACCCAAGCAGGCAATGGGAGAGTAATTGGAAATTTTGCAAAAAAAATCTCTACTACCACTACATTAAAAACATTTGAAATAGGTACTGCAAACGGATATTCTCCAGTTACGATTGCTTTCAATAATGTTACAACAAGTGGAACTATTACTGCTTCTGCAAAAGAAACTACTCATCCAAATGTTATAGATAATACACAAACATTAAAAAGATATTGGACCTTCCAAAATAATGGTACCGTTTTTAATATGTATGATGCCACTTTTCAATATCTGTCTGTAGATTTTAATACTAATTTTTCAGAAATAACTAGTGAACCAACAATGGTTGTTGGTAAGTATGCCAATAATATATGGTCTTACCCAACAATAGGAATAAGAAATGTTAATAATGCTAATGATGGTGGAACAATCCAAGTAACTGGTCTTACTTCCTTCTCAGATTTTACTATAGCAAAAAACACTGGTGCAGTGGGTTTATCTGTAAAAAATTTATTGTCATCAACAATACCAACAACCACAGAATTGTTAGATAATTATCCAAATCCATTCAATCCAACAACCACAATTGCTTACAATATTGCAGAAAAAGGATTGGTAAAATTAGTAGTGTTTGATATGTTAGGAAAAGAAATCACAACCTTAGTAAATGAAAACCAAAATCCCGGAAGTTATATTGCCAATTTTGATGCAAGTAAAATTTCCAGCGGAATGTATTTCTACCAACTTACTGCTAGCGGAAAAATTGCAACCAAAAAAATGATGGTGGTGAAATAGCATTCAGAAAACAGAAGTCAGAATTCAGTAAAAACCCTATCCAAGAATTGTCGGAATAGGGTTTTTTATTTTATCATTATCAATTTAATTTTGTTTGTTTGTTTGTTTGTTTGTTTGTTTATATATTTTAAAGTCACTTACTCATTCACTTTTTTAAGGAGATACATTATGAAACACAGTTCACTTTTTATAGCATTTCTTTTATTATTAGGAATACAACAATTTGGTTGGAGTAAAATTTTTACCAGTACACGAAATGGAGATTGGGTTAATGGAAAAACATGGGATGACCCAAATGAAACTATCCCAACAGCTGCAGATACTGTACACATCCAACATATTGTTACTTTAACAGGTAATAATACTGAAGAATGTTTGGAATTAGTTATAAAAAATGGTGGTATATTAGAATACCTTAATTCACCTGAAACTTTCACAGTATACAATAACATAACCCTTGAAGTTGGTGGTACCTTTAGAGCTTCTGCTCCATTTACTTTTAATGATTACCAAAATAGTAGCAATGACTGTCTTCTTGCTTTAGGTAAAAACTTATATATACAAACAGATGGTAATGGCAATTTTGGCGATTTTAAAGGTATAATTAATGCTACTGATAGTATACACTATTACAAAGGAATATTATTGAGCACATTACCTAATTCTGAAAAAAACTCTTTATTCACAGTTATAGGTAATACCAATGGCTTTACTCCACCAAACATTAACCTATATCAATTGTATATTAGTAAACTAAACAAAACAGACACTTGTGAAGTAAATTTATCATTAATGGTAAATTCTATAAGTTTTGATAAAGGTATTTTAGCAGGAAATAACTTCAGTTGTTATTATTTTAATAAAACACCTAATGGCAAAATAACTTCTACACCAACTTTTTACGAACCAAGCACCATTTCCTATTCTAATACTGACACAACTGGATTAGAACTACCTAATTCTATTGGAACCTTAATTGCACCTAACAATTCTCTTCTTGTTCTTACAAAAAATGTAACTATCACTAAAGAGTTACAATTTAATAATTTTATAAGAACCAATATAAATACCATTACAATAGATACATCTGCCACAGTTACACTCAATGGTGGTGGTAGAATTATTGGAAACCTTGCTAAAATAATATCTACTACAACCACATCTAAAATATTTGAAATCGGTGCAAATGTTGGATATTCTCCTATTACTCTTAATTTTAATAATGTTACTACTGGCGGTACTATCACTGTATCTGCAATATCATCTACACATCCCAATACTGTGGATAATACACAAACTCTAAAACGATATTGGACATTAACTAATAATGGTACGGTTTTTAGTACTTATGATGTTACATTTAAATATTTATCAGTAGATTTCAATACTAATTTTTTAGAGGCAACAGATGAAGCAATGATGGTGGTGGGAAAATATAATAATGGAATATGGTCATTTCCTACTATTGGAGCAAGAACAATTGGTACTAGCATTGATGGTGGAACAATTCAAGTAACCGGTCTTACCTCCTTTTCAGATTTTATCATAGCAAAAAATACTGGTGCAGTTTTATCTGTAAAAAATGTATCCTCATCAATACCAACAACAACAGAATTGTTAGATAATTACCCAAATCCATTCAATCCAACAACAACAATTGCTTACAATATTGCAGAAAAAGGATTGATAAAATTAGTAGTGTTTGATATACTAGGAAAAGAAATCACAACCTTAGTAAATGAAAACCAAAATCCCGGAAGTTATAT
>CALETH010000080.1 GCA_937920105.1 uncultured Bacteroidota bacterium | reverse complement strand
TTCCGCTTACAAAAACCCCTAACCATGAGCATCTGCGCGTCTTAACGCACTTTAATTATGGTGGCTGGTGTAAATTTGGCATGTACCTAGCAGACCCAAGTCTTGATTATCGAGTCACGACAGATAACCGCACTCAAGGCGTTCCAGAATATCACTATCAAATGTCCTTTGAATTATTTCAACTTCGTGGTGATTGGAAAAATACAATCAACACTAAGAAAACAATTTAATGAACAATGAGCAATTAACAATTTACAATGAGAAATTGTCAGTGATAAAAAAATATATATATTAAAAAAATAATTATATTATGGTAATATATTGCTCATTTATCATTGTTCATTGAAAGATTGAACAGTTATGGTAAAAATCTCCATTCTTTACAAAGGCGAACTTCGTTGCGAAGCAACACATGATGCAAGTAATGCAAAATTTATTACTGATGCTCCTGTTGATAATGAAGGAAAAGGTGAAAGTTTTTCTCCGACAGATTTAGTAGCAACAGCAGTTGGCACCTGTGCAATTACCACAATGGGAATTGTTGCACAACGTCATAATATTAAATTAGATGGAACAAAAGTTTTTGTAGAAAAATATATGAACACAGATAAACCACGCCGAATTGCAAAAATAATTGTACAATTAGAAATGTGTGAAGGAATTCCTGAAGAGTTTAGAGAAAAATTAGAAAATGCTGCTCACAAATGTCCAGTAGAAAAAAGTCTTCATCCAGATGTTGTTATTGATATGAGTTTTATTTATCCTAAAAAAATAAAAAACTAATTTTTGTCATGCCTCCCACTATAGCGGGATTATCGAACATCCAAAAAATAGATTCCCGCTTAAAACATGCGGGAATGACATTGTAAAAAAATAATAGAAAGGAATAGTATGAAATACATCATTGTCTTATGTAGTGTTGTTCTTTTTACCTACAACATTACTGCACAACCAAAGCCAGAAGTTATAGATTCTGCAATGATTGCAAAAATCAAAGAAGAAGGAATGAAAAATTCCAAAACATCAGAAATTTTAAGTTGGCTTACCGATGTGTATGGACCGCGTTTGACTGGTTCACCCGGGCATTTACGAGCAACAGAATGGGTCCAAAAAAAATTACAAGAATGGAAATTAGAAAATGTTCATCGAGAAAGTTGGTTTTTTGGTAAGGGTTGGCAACTAAAAAATTATTCTGCAATGGTAATCGGTGAACAAAATTTCCCACTGATTTCTTATCCCAAAGCATGGACACCCGGAGTAGAAAAAGAAGCGGAGTTTGTGTACTTCAACGCAGAAACTGATAGTGCTGTGGAAACATTTCGTGGAAAACTAAAAAATAAATTCGTGCTATTAAGTAAACCTGTAACACTTAAAGTATATTTTGAACCACAAGCAACACGAGTAACAGATTCTTCATTATTAACATTATCAAATGCAGCAGTTGCTGCTGATAAATATGCTAATTATCAATATACGCCAGAACAAAAAGCAAAAATAGCATTAGATGCAAAAAAATTAGAAATGTGTCAGAATGAAGGAGCGGCGGCAGTATTAACAACATCATCCACCCGCAATGATTTAGGAACAGTGTTTGTGATGGATGCTTCAGTTCCACAATCTTCTGAAATACCATATCATCTCCGCACTCGTGCATTTAATCCTAAAGCAGGAAAAATTGTACCACAAATTCAAGTTGGTGCAGAACATTATAATAGAATAGTACGAATGTTGGAAAAAAAGCAAACAGTAAAATTAAAAGTAGATTTAGAAGTGGAATTTTTTAAAGAAGATTCCAGTTATAATGTGATTGCAGAAATTCCCGGAACAGATTTAAAAGATGAAATTGTTATGATTGGAGCACATCTTGATTCTTGGCATGCAGGAACTGGTGCAACCGATAATGCAACAGGTGTAACAGCGTGTATGGAAGCGGTGAGAATTTTACAAACAATCGGAGCAAAACCCCGTCGCACTATTCGCATTGCATTGTGGAGTGGAGAAGAGCAAGGGTTGTTAGGTTCTAAAAATTATGTTAAAAAACATTTTGGTGTGAAGGATACATTAAAACCAGCAGCAGAAAAATTTGCTGCGTATTTTAATAATGATAATGGTACAGGAAAAGTTCGCGGAATTTATATGCAAAACAATGAAGCATTGCGTCCGATATTTCGTTCATGGTTAGAACCATTCAAGGAAATGGGTGCTTCAACGCTAACAATACAAAATACAAGCAGCACAGACCACCAATCTTTTGATAATGTTGGTTTGCCGGGGTTTCAATTTATTCAAGACCCAATTGAATATTTTCCGCGTACGTGGCACTCCAGCATGGATGTGTTTGAACGTGCACAAGAAGAAGATATGAAACAAGCGGCAATTCTCATGGCTGCATTTGCCTACAATGCTGCAATGCGAGATGAAAAATTACCACGAAAAATTTCATCACCAACAAATTCCACGACTAAAGGAGTTGGATTTGATGATGAACATGACCATTCACATGAATAGGGAAAAAATATGATAACAAAAGCAGATATTCTTCAAGTAGTTAAAAAATTACCATCAACTGCTTCTGTGGAAATGGCAATGGAACAACTATATCTTTTTTACAAAATAGAAAAAGGACTTGAACAATCTAAAAAAGGTAAAACCATTTCTCATGATGAAGCAAAGAAAAAATTGAACAAATGGTTAAAATAATATGGACAGAACAAGCCGTTGATGATTTAGATGCCATTTGTCTTTTTATTTCTCGTGATTCTTTTCATTATGCTAATATTTTTGCTCAAAAAATTATTGAATCAATAGAACGGCTTCAATACGTTCCTCTTTCTGGACGTATTGTTCCAGAATTTAAAGACAAGCAAGTTAGAGAAATAATTTATGGAAGTTATAGAATTATCTATAAAGTAAAAATCAATGCTGTAGAAATTTTAACAATTCATCACAGTGCGCAATTGTTATTTTAAAAAATATAATTTTTTAGGAGAAACACAATGAAAAACACCATTTTCACTCTCATCATAATTTTCACCTCATTAACTCTCGTGGCACAAACACAGAGACCAATGGAGTTAGAAGATATGTTTCGCGTAAAGCGAGTAAGCGACCCGCAACTTTCCCCAGACGGAAAATGGATTGTCTACACTATTACCGTTGTAGATAAAGAAGCCAACAAAACCAACAGTGATTTTTGGTTAATTCCTACAACAGGTGGAGAACCAAAACAACTTACCGATAATCCAAAACATGATAGACATCCACGATGGTCTCCAGATGGAAAAAAAATTGTTTTTGAATCCAACCGAAATGGAAGTTTTCAATTATATATTTTGGATGTAGAAGATAATGATGTAAAACAACTCACCACAATTTTTACAGAAGCAAATCAACCAATCTGGTCTCCTGATGGAAAAAATATCGCGTTTGTTTCTGCAGTATTTCCGGAATTTTCTGAAAAACCATTTTCTGAAAGCGATGTACTCAACAAACAAAAACAAGAACAACGAGATAACAGCAAAGTGAAAGCACGTATCATCACAAAACTATTGTATCGTCATTGGGATAGTTGGGTTGATGATAAACGTCAGCATCTTTTTGTAGTTTCTGCAGAAGGTGGCGAACCACGTGATGTAACGCCCGGTGATAATGATGCTGTACCAACATCCTCAACATTTTCTAATGGAGATGATTTTGGATTTTCTCCGGATGGAAAAGAACTTGCATATACTGCAACACCACTTCCTGTGCGAGAGCAAGCATGGAGCACCAATCATGATATTTATAGTGTTAATCTTGAAACAGGAGAACGAAAACAAATTACCACCAATCCTGCCGCAGATGGATTTCCGAGATATTCTCCCGATGGAAAATACATTGCCTATCGTGCACAATCACGTCCGAAATTTGAAGCAGATAGATGGCAATTATTTTTATATGACCGTGCTACAGGAAAAACAAAAAGTATTACACAAAAATTTGATTCTAATGTAGAAAATTTTGAATGGACAGATGATAGCAAAATGATTTATTTTGATGCAGAAGAAAAAGGAACTAAACCATTGTGGTCTGTAACAGTTGATGGAAATATCAAAAAAGTTTTTGCCAATGAAGTAAATAGCGCAGTAAATGGTGATGCACAAATTTCTCCCGATGGTTCACAAATAATTTTTACTCATCAAACATTATCACGACCAATAGAGGTTTATTCTATTAATAATGATGGAAAAAATCTTCAACAAATCACAAAAACTAATGACGAACTTTTTTCATCTATTACATTGAGCGAACCAGAATATGTTTGGTACACTGGAGCAAAGGGAGCAAAAGTGCAAATGTGGATTGTGAAGCCACCAATGTTTGATGCAAAGAAAAAATATCCATTAGTATTTTGGGTGCATGGAGGTCCACAAGGTGCCTTTATGAACTCATGGTCATCACGTTGGAATCCGCAAGTGTGGGCAGCACAAGGATATGTTGTTGCACTTCCTAATCCGCGAGGCAGCACGGGCTTTGGACAAAAATTTACGGATGAAATTAGTCGTGATTGGGGTGGAAAAGTTTTTGAAGATTTGATGAATGGTGTTTCTTATCTTGAAAAAATACCCTACATCGATAAAACAAAAATGGCCGCAGCAGGTGCTTCCTACGGTGGATATATGATGAATTGGTTTCAAGGACACACTGATAAATTTAAAACACTCATTACTCATTGTGGTGTTTATAATTTTTATAGTATGTATGGTGCAACGGAAGAAGTATGGTTTGATGAATGGGAACATGGAATTCCGTGGGAAACACCAAACTATGATAAATTTTCTCCACATAAATATGCAGCAAAATTTAAAACACCAAATCTTATAATTCATAATGAATTGGATTTTCGTGTTCCAATTAATGAGGGATTAAATCTTTTCACTACATTACAGCGAAAAGGAATTCCATCAAAATTATTATATTTTCCTGATGAAGGACATTGGGTATTAAAACCACAAAATAGCGAACTTTGGCACAATACTATTTTTGATTGGTTGAAGATGTATTTGAAGTAGAAGTATGAGTAGTGGAGTATGTGAGTAGTGGAGTAAATAAGTAATTGAGTAGCCCCGACCTTTAGGTCGGGGATGGTATAATAAACTCACTTTGGACTTTAGTCCAAGAAATGTAGGACTAGGACCACTCCGACATTTTTTTAGATAGGTAACACCACATGAAAAAAACTTCACAAAAACTTCAAGTCATCATTGTTGATGATGAACTTCCCGGAAGAAAAAATCTTAAAAAACTTTTTGAAGAGTATTGCAGTGAAGAGATTGATGTTGTTGCATTAGCAAGTTCTGCCGATGAAGCAAAAAGAAAAATAGAAGATAAAAAACCCGATGTTGTATTTCTTGATATTGAAATGCCTTATGCAAATGGTTTTCAACTTTTGGAATCCATTCCGCAACGAGAATTTCTTGTTGTCTTTGTTACAGCGTATGATAATTACGGAATTGAAGCAATCAAAGCCAGTGCAGTAGATTATATTTTAAAACCAGTAGATATTCAAGACCTTCGTAACGCCGTACAGAAATTGCAAGAAGTACACACCCTCAAAAAAACAAACAGCATTCTTCAAAAAAATTATAGTTTTTCTCTCGAACACCTTCTCAAAACCATCCACAAGAAAAAATATCCTACAAAAATTACACTGCCTCATTTACAGGGATATACTATTATTGATACCAATACCATTCTGCGTTTGGAAGGAGATGCCAACTATACCACTATGTATCTTTCTGATGAAAAACCATTTATTGTTTCAAAAAGTCTTGGAGAGTTTGAAGAAATTTTAGATACGAATGTATTTATGAGAATTCATAAAACACATATCATTAATCTTTTGCACGTTAAAAAATATTTTTCCAATGATGGAGGAATTATTTGCATGGCAGATGGTGCAAAAATTCCTGTTTCACGAAGGCAGCACAGTAATTTTTTTAAGAAACTCAAAGTATTTGCACCCCTTCTTCAGTCATAACATGGTATTGTTATCCTCACGTCTCATAGTTTTATTTTTGTTTATCAATACTCTTCCCGCTTTTGCACAAATGTTTCCTTACTATCATTACACGGTTGATGATGGTTTGCCGCATTCAGTAGTGTATTCCATACTTCAAGATAAAAAGGGTTTTTTTTGGTTTGCTACCGATAACGGTATCAGTAAATATGATGGTGAAACATTTACCAATTTCTCTGTTGCTGATGGACTTCTTTCTAACAGTGTTATTTCTCTTGTAGAAGATTCTACCGGAAAAATATTTATGACTATCTATGGCAAGGGAATTAATTACATTGACAGCAACAAAGTTTATTTATATAGTAAAAGTCTACCTAAAGATGGCCCAATTAATACGTTTTTAGTACAAGATAGTAATGGTTTTTATGTAAGAAAAGCATTTTCAGATATTGCTAAAATTCGAAAAACTAGATTCTCTATTAAAGTGTTTATAAATGAAAGTATTTATGGTATTATTAAAACTGTACGAGAGAATACTATTCTTGTTGGCACACACAAAGGTCTTTATCGCAAAATCAGTGGTGATAGTTTGCAATTTGTAAAAATGAATGCTATTGGTGAAAGAGGCGTTTGGTCTCTTTATCAACATACAGATAGTACAGTGTGGATTGGTTCTAAAGGAGAAATTATCGTTCTTAAAAATTTATCTATTCAGAAAATTATTTCACTTCCGCTTAACGAAGAAATTACAGGAATATTGGTAGATGCTCAAAACAGAATTTGGTTTGCTGTCTATAGTAAAGGAATTTTTTTATGGGAAAATGGTATTGTTACTTCCATCGGGAAAAAATTTAATATAGAGAAAACAGAAATTAGTAGAACCATGTTGCGAGATAATAATGGCACAATCTGGTTTGCACCTTTTGGTAAAGGAGTATTTAGTCTCTACAATACATATATCAATAATTATTCTGTGGATGATGGTTTAAGTCATAATTACATCCAAACTATAATAAAAGATAATTATGGAAGAATATTAATAGGAACATTAAATGGTATTAATAGTATTCATCATAATTCTGTTACTCAGCCAAAAAATAATGATGAAAATTATGAAGTGCGTTGCTTTTTTATAAAAAAGAACAATACTATTTTTATGGGTGGTTCATCATTCGAAAAACATAAAAAACCAATTTTTTCCTATGATAAGCATGCAGTTTATAAAAAACTTCCATTAATTTCAGCGTTTGGGAAAAACGATAAAAAAATATTCGGTGGGACTTGGGCAAACTTTGTTTTTCTTCTTGATGAAAAAGGTGATACTTTAAAAAAAGTACCACTGTATAAAAATTTTTCTGGCTATATCCGAACCAAAAAAATTTATACAGATACTTATAATAGAACGTGGTTCGGTACGACTTCTGGTTTATGTCAATATATCAATGAAGATAGTGTGTATTGTTATGAAGGTGCTACACCGCTCACAGGAATTATTGAAGATATTACCGAAGACAGTACGCACACAGTATGGGTAGTCAGTAATAAAGGAGTAATGTCTTACACAAATAATGAATGGAAACCATTGACCTTGCCAGAATATACCATTACCGGAGCAACGTCACTGCAGTTTGATTCTCAAAATCATCTTTGGCTTGGAACGTTGAATGGGTTGTATTATTACGATGGAAAAACGGTAAGGCATTTTACAAAATATTCCGGACTCATTGCCAATAACATCAATACATTATTTTATGATAAAGAAGAAAATATTTTGTGGGTTGGCACAACAGAAGGAATATCGAAAATAAATATTACACAATATCATGCCTCTGTTTCCAAACCAATAAAACCGATAATCTCAAAAGTAATGTTAAGAGATACAACAATATATGAGCCAACATCAATAAAAATTTCTTGGAAAAAAAACAGAGCAAAAATATATTTTGCAGGATTATATTTTTATCATCCCAAAAGTGTACTGTATGAATATAAATTTTCTGATGAAGAACATTGGCAAAAAGCACAAGGGAACATGGTAGAATTATTAAATATTGATTATGGCGCTACGGAAATTTTCATGCGGGCAAAAATAGAAAACGGAGAGTGGAGTGCACCCACTACGTTATTAATAGAAAAAGAAACACCATGGTGGGCTTCCATTTCATTTTATATTTTTTGTGGAATTACTGTTATAGGAATTGGTGTATTGGGTGTACAAAAACGCATCACCAAAATCAAATTACGAGCGGAAGAAAAAGCCGCAACCACACGAGCAATGCAAAAATTAGAATATAAAACCATTCTTGCAGCAATGCTCAATCCGCATTTTGTTTTTAACTCGCTCAACTCTATACAATATCTCGTTAACCATAATAAAAAACGAGCAGCGAATGATTATCTTACGCAACTTTCAAAATTCATTCGCACCAATCTTAATGTTGCCAACAAAAATATTATTCCGCTGAAACAAGAATTGCAATCACTGCATTCCTATCTTCAATTGGAAAAACTTCGCTTTGATGATACATTGGAGTTTACCATAGAAGTTGCTTCAACAATAGATACTGAAGAAATATATGTACCAAACATTATCATTCAACCATTTGTAGAAAACTCCATCAAACATGGAATACTCCCTGCAAGAAAAAAAGGTGTATTATGTATAAATATAACTGAATATAATAAAGAATACATAAAAATAACCATTGAAGATAACGGAGTTGGAATAGAAGCAAGCAAAAAACTAAAAAATACTGATACTTCAATGGGAATTTCCATAATGCAAAACAGATTGCAATTACTCTACAAAGAAAAATATCATCCCATTACCATCCGCGAAAAAAAATCTCCAAATAATACCACAACAGGTACCATTGTAGAAATTATCCTTTCTAAACATTTAGAAGACCCGTTTTAATGAACAATTATCAATTGACAATGAATAATTAACAATGTAAAAAGTTGTCATTGCGAGATTTTTATCTTGACTGTGTTAAGAATATTCATGGAATTGACATCACTTTATTCTCAGTGGAATATTTCCCCTCCTAATAAGGAGGGGTTAGGGGTGGTTGTATAATTCAACAAAGGACCACCCTTGTATTCCCTCCTAAAAGGAGGGAAAAATTTGTTATACATGTTTGATTTTATCCGCCACAGCGGGACGAAGCAATTAACTACAAAAAGGACAATTTGTAAATTCTTCATTGTCCATTGACCATTGTTCATTGTTGTTGTTCGTACACCAAACCCTACCGTTTGTACACCCAAACCTACCACTGGTACATTTCCTATTGAAACCCCATTTGTTAAACAGTACTATAGCACTGTAATAACAGAATCTATTTATACTGACAAGAAACGGAGGGAAATATGTTTAAACCACCATAAATCAATGTTCAATTTACAATGAACAATTGGAATGATAATTGGAATGACAAGAAGAAATTTATACTTCATAATTCTTCCTTCCTACTTTCCTAACGTCATTGCGATTTCATTCCGTTTTATCCCATCAAAGCAAGAATGAGCGGAATGGAAAAAGCAATCTTATAAATTGATGTAAAACACATTTGTATCATAATGAGGAGGATAAATAATATGATTTTAAAACTCAAAAACTATAAGGAAAACAAACAATGAAAAAACTTGTTTATATGATAACAATATTAACAGTAGTGTTATTAATAACATCCTGCCAATCAGATTATGGAGTGGAAAATAAACCAGTCCAATCAATCCCAGAAGGAAAAACAGTATTAGGGAAACAATTACAAAATCCTTATTCAGTAACGAATATGAATATTGCATATGAAAACTTAAAAAAATCAGGAAAAATACAAGAAGAACTAAAAATACAACCAACAAATCTCTATGTAAGACTATTACCGGAAAACTATGAAACATACGATAAATTAGTTAACGATAAAACATTAGATTTGTTTGACTATCCGATAGATTATGAAATAGTACAACAAGGTAATTTCTATCATGACACTTCCATACCAGAAACACATCCCACATGGCAATACACTGTCGTATCTCTTGATTACCAACCACCAACAGGAGTAAAAATGGAAGTTCTTGAAAAATTATATCTTCCAGAACAAGCCATAAAAATATCAAAAAATCTTTCTAAGCAAAATGAATTATTAATTGAAGAATTAGAATATGAATCTCTCAAAATAACTGGTAATCTTAGTGATGTAAATAGTTTGTCAAAAGGAAGTGGATGGGGACTTCCGGCTAAATGGAGACCCGCCGGAAAAATACAAGTATGGGATAATCGGTTACAGAAATATGTAGGAATAGCAGGTGTAAAAGTGCGTGCATGGAGATTATTTGGTGGCGTAGTAGAAGGAATAACTGATAACAATGGAAATTTTTCATGTGATGGGGAATTTCGATATGATGCGAACTATTGTATTGTTTGGGAAACTGAAAAATTTGATATTCGCAGCGGTACTTTTGGGCAAGCAAAATATGATGGTCCAAAAATAAAAGGAGATTGGAATTTGAAAATCAATGGCGGTATTCAATCTACGTATGCACATGTTTTTCGTGGAGCATATAGATATTCCTATGGTGATATAGGTGGTTTATCGAGACCTAATCTACCTTTGAAATTAAAATATGCTGTTTATGATGAACGAGGAGAAGACCAAGGTGTAAATATAGGTAATTGGACAGTCTTTGGTTCTAATCCTAATATTTTAATATACAGATATTCCTCAAATGGATATGAATATTCTTCAGACGAAATATTTTCTACTACATGTCATGAAACAGCACACACAACGCATTTGCAGATAATGAATGGTGCTGTTAATTTTGGGATGATTAATGAAGAAATAAGAGAAAGTTGGGCAGTAGGTGTGGAGTGGTTTATCACACAAAAAGAATACAAAGAAAGAGGGATTAGTAATTATGCAGACCCAAATTACACTGATGGAGATTTTTATCCAATACAATACGGATATCAACATTGGTTTTCTATTAATAGTGAATATTCTCCGGTATTTATTGATTTAGTTGATAACTATAATCAATTAGGACAATCTTTTCCTGGAAAGAATAATGGTACTATCAATGATGCTGTAACTGGATACACACTTGCTTCAATTGAATCTGGATTTTTAAATAAAGTTTACAGAATGAATCCGATTATGGTTGTTGGAAAGAACCCAATTGGTTCCTCATTAAGAAGTGAATTAAAAGCCAATAAACCCACAGGAGTTACCAATACTCAAATTGATAAACTTATAGATAGTTACTAAATATAATACAATTAACTTAATAAACATTTCAACAATTTTTAAAATCATAAGGAAAATAAAAAATGAAAACAATAAAATTTTTTTGCATTATAGCAATAACAATGTGTGCAACACACACAATAATGTTTGCACAAGCAACCATTGCAACAAATAACATAAATAGTACACATTATTTGGGCTCAAGTAATAATGTTGACGTTATTTTTAAAAGAAATAATACTAATGCTGGGATAATAGGGGAGGTAAATGCATCATTTGGGACTTATTCTTTGTTTTATAATACAGGAAATAAGAATACTGCTTTTGGAGCTCGTTCTTTATACGATAATACCACAGGTAGCAAAAATACTGCTATAGGATATTTTGCTAATGTTAGTTCAGGAAATTTAACTAATGCTACAGCAATAGGTGCTGAAGCACTTGTTACTAGCAGTAATGCTATTCAATTAGGAGATGTAAATGTAACAAAAGTATATGCAGGAGTGGGTGATAACGCAACATTATTTGCTGGTAAAATTGGAGTTGGGACACAAACTCCAGAACAAAAACTCCATATATATAAAGGTTCTTTATCAATTAGTACACCTCTACAAAGTAATGATGGAATTGTTTTTAAAAATACTAATGGAACAGCAGGTATTTATGGTGATTGGGGTATTCAATATTGGGGAGAACAAGGAAAACTAGCCGGACTTAATTTTTGGAAACCATGGGGTAACACTGCAGGTGTAAATGGTAACTATATGTTATTTTTACAAGATGATGGAAAGGTTGGTATTGGAACAGCACCATCTAATAAACTTCATGTTTTAGGAGAAAGTGGGCTTCGAATAAGTCATGGAGCATACGGAGTAAATGGTTTTGTTTTTGCTCAAAATGCTGCTGGTGATTTAAATATAACTTATAATAATGCTACAGCGGTTCAAACTAATATTATGACTTTACAGTATGGTGGAAATGTAGGTATAGGAGTTTTATCACCAACATATCAACTACAATTATCCACAAACTCTGCCGCAAAACCCGGCTCTGCTCTTTGGACTATTGTCTCAGATAGAAGACTTAAAACAAATATAAGTGAATTTAAAGATGGATTAGATGTTTTAAAAAAAATAAATCCAATTTGGTTTAATTATACAGGTGAAGCAGATACGCCAAAAGATAAAAAGTTTGTGGGAATTATTGCACAAGAAATGCAGGAAGTAGCACCCTATACCGTCGGAAAATTTGAACACAAAGATAAAAAAGGAAATAAAACAGAATATTTAGATTATGATGGTAATGCCGTAACCTACATTTTAATAAACTCAATTAAAGAGCAACAAAAAATGATAGAACAATTACAAGCCGCATTACAAAAACT
>CALETH010000079.1 GCA_937920105.1 uncultured Bacteroidota bacterium | reverse complement strand
GAGTTCAGACGTGTGCTCTTCCGATCTGTAAGAATTCAGAATTTAGAAAATAATTTTTCAAGTTTACAGTTGTCTTACTTGATAACAAAATAATAAATACATACAATTAGTAATAGTATTTTTGTAAAGTGAGGAATGCAAAAAAACAAAAATTCATTACCTACATTTCATTTATAATTTATGAAAACCATTTTCTTCCTTCTCCTTTTTTCCTTTTCCCTTTCTGCACAAGTCATCATTAAAGAACGATTAGAGATACAACCAAAAGCAACAAGATTATCACAAAAAAATATTACTGCATTATCAGATACTACAACATGGGTAGATATTCATTATTCCTATCTTCCCTGTGATTACCAATACATACCATGGCCCGGTATGGGCGGTCTTACACGATTAGAACTTTCTACAGGACAAATGGATACTATTGCACTTACTGCAAGATTTAAAGATTACAGTGTATGGTATTTTGTTCGTTGCCCCACCATCGGACCTGTTCCACTCGGAACAACCGCAGAAGTAAAAAACTATAACGGAGCAGAATATCATTACGGTGAATCACCACCATTTCCCACCGCCACCATTACTTATCAACAAACTTCTCCAACAACTACAGATGTCTATAGAAGTATCAATTATGAAAATGGAAGTGGTCCAACTGAACTTCATGGAACTATTCATTATACTGCCGTACCAAAACCAACAGTTATCATTACTAATACAAAGATAAAACAATATACTTTCCATAGTGCATCGCCAAATTATACTCCAACTTTCACTTGTTCCGCAACACCATCAGGAAAATATGCACCAACAATAACATGGTCTCCGCAACAAACATTTAATACCAAAGATTATCTCAATAAAATTAAACCCGGAGATACATTACGAATTCCCGTAACGGTAACTGCAACTAATATTGCCGGTACTGCCAGTGATACAACAGGAAAATTGATACTCATTCGTTCAAAAGAACTTCATCACATAAAAGTTTTTGCAAATCCGGATAGTATTTATGAAGGGGATAGTTCTATTGTTACACTCAAAGCGTACCGCTTTGATAGTACAGAGATTACTGGCACTTTACCGAGTGATATGAAAGTTACACTCACCCACACTGGTATAGGAAGATTGAATGTTGATTCTACCACTTTAGGAGAGATGCTGGCGGGAAAAGTAAAATTTCTTTCAACATCATCACCAATATTTCCCGCAGCAAAATTTCCCATGGGAGTGCAGCCGCAACCAATGGCAATTACATTGGGTACGGCAACGATTACTGCTTTGTTACAAACTTTTTCTAATTCTACAAAAGTAACAGTAAAGAAAAAGCCAACGGTAAAAATTACTTACCCTTCTGATAACAGTAAAATTACTGCAACCATTACGGCTGAACCAAAAATGCCAACACTGACAGCAACAGCAGTAGTAAGTGGTACTAATTGGAACGGCACATATTATTTTAATTGGAAGTGCAAAATTGGATGGAAAGATAAAATGAACCATTTTTGGTGGTGGGAATTTTATGATAATCTTTCCTCACCAAATAATACTTGTACATGGACAATGAACTTCGGTAACAAAATTATTGGTGGTGATAGTGTTGTTATAGAAGTTATTGCCGTTGCAGAAGGAGCACAATCTGCTGATACAGTGATAAACGGATATAAAATTATAGGAGCAAACCCAAGTAAAAGTGATGTACGTAGCGGATTAACTTTACAAGAACAAGTAGTAATACATAAAGAAAGTGGAGCAAAACAATTTTCTATCCGTATACCACCTATAGATTTTCCTGCACAAGGAATTAATTTAAATAAAGCAAAAACAAAAGTTGTTTCTATAGACTTTGGATTAAAACAATTAAATTATCCTGTGGGTGTACTTGGTGGAAAATCGTACGAAGAAATTATTGATGCATTATGGAATTGGAAAATAAATAGAGATATTGGATTAGAATATTTGAAAGATTGTAAAACAAAGGCACTAAGTTACTTACGTGGTGAACACAAACAAACTTCATACTCTGATGAGGTTTTATGGAAAGAAACTTTTATTAAATATAATGGTGGTTTTGGTAGTACATATTGGATATGGGAAAACGGGAAATTTATTGCTTCATCAAACAATCCAGATGCAGAAGAATATGCAGATGATGCATGGAAAATTTATTATAACATTATTAAATATGGTATCTATCCACCATATTGGTAATAAAAATACATTATTTATTTTTTATTAAGGAGTTATATTATGAAACACCTTTTTTTTGTACTTCTACTATTGGTAGTAATACAACCATTGTTTTCCCAACCCTATTATTACAAAACAATAACATATAATTATGAGGAATTTCCAACTCATCCTTTTTTTTCAAATTTATGCCGTATGAATTTTGCAACAGGAACGGTAGATACTGTATTGAAAGATTTAAGGGTGATGAGTGTTACTGATGAACTTTCTAAGAATAGATTTATTGTAAAGTATTATCATGGTGAAGATGCTATTTGGGATATGGCAAAAGATACGTCGTATAATTTAGATACCACACTTGGTAATCTTCGTGGTTATACAAGGGCAACAGTAGGAATACGATACGCACTTGATGATAGACAGAAAAATTTATTGTGTATTGTTACAGAGGTTTCTGAACCAGAGTATCATACAAAAATATTTTTTTTAAATAATACAACTTACGCTTTATATGATACAGTTATATTACCAAAAATTGTGGACGGAGATAGAAAATCACTTTTGTCTTTTTCACAAAACAAATCTGAACTCTTTTATTATATGCCTGATACCACAGGAATTTATTTTAGAGTAATAGATGCTGCAACTCATAAAGAAAAAAATAAACGACGCTGCGGAACCATTTCTTATCTTGGAAGGTTGGGTAGACAATGGTTAGAAGATGGGAAGAATGGATTTGCAGTAATTAGTTATCAACTTACTTATGGTAATATATTAACAACATATACTGTTTTTTGTGATGTCAATAACGGCACAACCTCATCTCCACTCCAATATCCGTGGCCATCAAAAGGTAAAATTTCATTTGATGGAACAAAAATGCTTTTACTAAAAGAAACATCTTCCTCCTCAACCCAACAAATAGATATCTTTGATAGTAAAACGAATGTGTTGCTTCAATCAGTTCAAGTTCCAGCAGGAGGAGAAATTTTTATGTTTGAAGACTATCCCGATGTTGCTTATTATTATATTTGTGAAACAGACAATGGTCGTAAAGATTATTTGAAACCCAAACAAATCATAAAAATTCCTCTCAATACTGTAACATCAGTCCCAGAACTATTTGATTGGTTTTCTTCAACGGTTCTTGCACAATCCATTGCTAATAAAGAAGTCGTCAATAGTGCATTTATTAATCAATTGCAAACCCATATCAATAATGCAAAAACGTATTATCTCCAAAACGATATTGCCAACGCCAAAAAAGAACTCACAAAATTTAGGGAACGTTTAGGCAATACACCTCAACGAAAAGAAGGTAATCCGTTTGTAAAAAAAGAAGGGTATAAAAATTTATTTTTTAATGCTGGCTATTTAATGGGTAGGTTATAAAAATATATGCAATATAAAATATTAATTACTCTAATAAGCATTTTCATCTCTGGAAAAACTTTTTCCCAGCCATATATATACGATAGCCAGTCATTGGATGATAATAATAAAAAATGGAATAACTATCGTCTCAATTTACAAACCGGTGCAGTAGAGTTTTTAGAGCGTGCAACACGATTTGCTTACAGTGATGATAATACAGACCAATCCATTCTTATTAAAGAAAGCAGACTTGGTGAGTTAGATATTCATAACATAAAGACTGGAAAACATATTGCTCTGCCATTTGAAAATTATGCTCGTAGAGTCAATTGGTTGGTCGATGCCATTCCATTTAATAAATTGTATCTTCACATTACTGATTGCTCCGGAACATATGAACAACCAATGCAGCCCGATAAAGATAAAACATACATCATCGATAAAACGACAGATATGTTTATTGATAGTACTGATGCTTTTATAACTACATTTAAGTATGGTGACTACGATAAACCGTTTTTCTCTAAAGATTATTCCAAAATGTATTTTTTAAAAACAGATACCGGCAGAACAGCATTTACCATAGTGAGTACTGCAAACAACAAAGAAATCGGTACACAATATTGTGGTACTTCATCCGATAAAGGATATGAAAAATATTTTGTTACGGGGAAAAATGGAGTTGCAGTACTAAAATATTTAAGTGAACCAAGAAATGAATCCAAACAAAAACTCGTTGTATGTGATGTTGATAATGGAACAATACAAAGTATAATTTCATTTCCTTGGAGTTTTTCTCTCGCACTTTCGTTTGATACAAAACTTCTTTTTGTAGAAAAAATTCGAACGAGACATTACTATCCTGAAAATAGTTCTCTTCTTGCAACCGAAAGAATCAAAACAGGTGAATATTATGTCTTTGATACAAAAACAGGTGGTTTAATTAATACAATGTCTTTGCCTAAAGGTGGAAGTTTATTATTATTTGAAAATTATCCCAACACCATTTATTATACATTTCATGATGATGTTCCATCGGCTTCCAAAATAACTCCTATAGCCACAAATACAACAATAATGTCTGTAGTAGAATTATTTAACTGGTTTTCTTCAACCGTTCTTGCACAATCCATTGCAAACAAAGAAGTCGTCAATAGTGCATTTATTAATCAATTGCAAACTCATATTGATAATGCAAAAAATTATTATCTCCAAAACGATATTGCCAACGCCAAAAAAGAACTCACAAAATTTAGAGAACGTTTAGGCAACACACCTCAACGAAAAGAAGGCAATCCGTTTGTAAAAAAAGAAGGGTATAAAAATTTATTTTTTAATGCTGGGTATTTAATGGGTAGGTTGTAGAAAACAAACATTTCCCCTCCTATCAGGAGGGGTTAGGGGTGGTCAAAAACAACCACCCTTTAATTCCCTCCTTGCAAGGAGGGAAAATTAAAATCTCTTTATATAAAAACCTTCATGTATTTTTTATGCTCTTACTAAGAAAAATATTGTATTGTTGGTGCATTCTTTGGATAAATGGCTGCCAACAGCAACAACAGCCACAACCACCATCCGCACCTATAACCACGGCAACGATAGAGGAAAAAATAATAGAAGAAAAGATGGAACAAAAACAAGATACCGTAGTTCCACCTCCGCCAGTAACACCAAAACCCATAGAAAGAAAAAAACAAGAAATTATTGTTACTTATAAAAATAGAGGAAAAGAATACGGTAAATTACGTCTTCTCAAGTATGACCACAGCAAAACTCTCTTTTTGGTGGATTCATCACGAAAAAATACACGTACGATAAAAATGCGTTACCCTCCTTCCTCTTTTATTTTGGAAACAGCCGTAGTAGATATTAATAATGATAAAAAAGAAGAACTCTTTTTTATACTCACTGATACCACAAAACATTTTTACTCACTCAATATTTTTTTCCCATTTACGAATACAATTTTAGGATTTTCCTATAATGCATTAGCAAAAACTCCTTCTGTGCACAAAACAAAAAATTGGAATTCTGTTTCATACAAAGAAGAAAAAGAATTTTTAGAAAAAATAAAATATCATTATGAGTATGAATCATTAAGAGAGTATAAAAAAATAAAATTTCAGGAAGTACAATTAGATAGCAATAAACAATGTTTTATACAATACAAAAATAGACGTGGAAAAATAAAATCAGTGTTGTTACAAGATGAATCTTATGGGGCATCTTTAATTAAGAAAAAAAATAATACACTCATTATAGATACTCTTCAGGTATATTTTTTAAAAGGTTATAGTAAAATTGGTACTATAGACATAGATAATGATGGAAATGAAGAAATATTTATTCATGGTGTAACAAGTGGGTCGGGTTATATTATTGACATATTACAAATTTTCTATCCAGTCACGAATGAAATTGTTGATTTATCATTAAGCGACAGCAAACATCATGCTGAAATTTTTCTTTTCGTTGATAGGTCTAGTAATTTCTACGATAAAAAATTTAAAAAAGCGAGAGTTTTTCTGGAAAAACTAAAATATTATTATGGATACGAAGATGAAAAAATTGGAGCGATTAAAAACATTAATAATCCAAACACATGGTATGCTCCCTATTATTGGGCTTTGTGGAATGACAAAATCAACAATGGAAAAATGAAGATTAAGAAATATAAGCATAACACACCTATTTCAATTCCTATAGAAGAACTTACAATTCAAGACGGTGATATTTTTTACACACCAGCATTTAAAGGGGGTGTAACAGCATACAATAAAAAAACAAATGAAGAATATGTTATTTTTTATCCTCACGCTCTTCATAGTTGGCCCATTGCCCTAAAAAAATATAAACAATATCTTTTTATCGGCACCCATGGAGAAGGATTAGCAGTAGTAAATACTAACAATTTTCATCTTCGCAGGTATCTCTTTAGGGAATATGACTCTATAGATAGTCTTCGTTTTGAAGGAGATAAAGTTATTTTAAGTAATACTGATACTATACCAATGCCTAAATTTTAGGTACGTTGGAAAATTCTAATACAAAATAATGCCAAAAAAATCTTATATTGAAAATATAAACTTTATTCTTTACAACTATGCAATTACACGCCACAACAATTATCGGATTAGTACGAGATGGAAAAGTTGCCATCGGCAGTGATGGACAAGTTACTCTCGGAAACACCGTCATGAAACACAATACTAAAAAAGTTCATCGTCTGTACAACAATTCCGTTCTCGTCGGATTTGCTGGTGCCTCTGCTGATGCTTTCACACTCATGGAACGCTTTGAAGAAAAACTTCAATTCTATCAAGGAAATGTAGAACGCTCTGCAATCGCTTTAGCAAAAGATTGGCGAATGGATAAATATCTCCGCCGTTTAGAAGCCATGCTCGGAGTTATGAACAAAAATAATACCTTCGTCATTTCTGGAACTGGAGATGTTGTTGTTCCCGATGACGGAATTATTGCGATTGGTTCTGGCGGAAGTTTTGCATTAGCCGCTGCCAGAATGTTGGTGAAACACACTTCCCTTTCCGCAAAAGAAATTGTGAAAGAATCTTTAGAAACAGCAGCGAACATCTGCATTTATACAAACAATCATATCACTATAGAAGAATTATAAATGAAAACCACAACAGAAAAAAAAGAAACTAAAAAAAATTCATCAAAAAAAGAACAACTTACCACACTACCATCTACCGAACTCACCCCATCCGCTATTGTTAAAGAATTAGATAAATATATTATCGGACAACATGAAGCAAAAAAATCTGTAGCAATTGCGTTACGCAATCGTTGGAGAAGATTGCAAGTAGCAGAAAATTTACGAGAAGAAATTATGCCCAATAATATTATTCTCATCGGTCCAACCGGAGTTGGAAAAACAGAAATTGCTCGGCGAGTTGCAAAATTAGCCAATGCACCTTTTATAAAAGTAGAAGCATCAAAATTTACTGAAGTTGGTTACGTTGGTAGAGATGTGGATTCTATGATTCGGGATTTAACAGAACTTTCTGTTACCATGGTAAAATCCGAACGCACCGAAGCCGTGCAAGCAAAAGCACAGCAACTTGCTGAAGAAAGAATTTTAGATATTCTCATTCCACCAGTAAAAGAAAAAAAACAATCAGAAGAACCAAAACCGGAAGATGGTGAATTGAATGAAAAAACTCGCGAACGTT
The DNA here is from genome assembly GCA_937920105.1 of uncultured Bacteroidota bacterium. Classification (GTDB taxonomy): domain Bacteria; phylum Bacteroidota; class Ignavibacteria; order UBA10030; family UBA8401; genus CALETH01. Next base: position 44,175 of record CALETH010000079.1, on the reverse strand, counting down.
TTCGTGAAAAAATTAAAAATGGAGATTTGGATGAGCGATTGATTGAAGTTGATGCTCCTGCAGACCTTCCAATGATGCAAGTAATGGGACCGATGAATCTTGAAGATATGGGAATTTCCATTCAAGAAATGCTCGGAAATATTATTCCGCAAAAAACAAAAAAGAAAAAAATAAAAATTGCAGATGCAAAAAAATTCTTTTTAAAAGAAGAAGCACAAAAACTTATTGACCAAGAATCCGCAGTGAAAGAAGCAATACAGCGAGTAGAAAATTCCGGAATTGTTTTTATTGATGAGATTGATAAAGTTGCCGGAAGCCGTGCTGGCAGCAGCGGACCTGATGTTTCCCGGGAAGGTGTACAGCGAGATTTACTTCCAATTGTTGAAGGTTCCACCGTACAAACAAAATATGGAATGGTTCGCACTGACCACGTATTATTTATTGCCTCCGGTGCGTTTCATGTTTCCAAACCATCAGATTTAATTCCGGAATTGCAAGGACGTTTTCCTATTCGTGTAGAACTCAAAAGTCTTACCGAAGAAGATTTTATTAAAATACTTACCATTCCTCAAAATGCACTCATTAAACAATATATTGCGTTGATGAAAACGGAAGATATTTCTGTAGATTTTAAAGATGATGCAATTCGTGCCGTTGCCCGTATTGCTGCACAAGTCAATGCAGAGGTAGAAAATATTGGTGCAAGAAGATTGCACACGATTATGACTTCGTTGTTGGAAGATATTTTGTTTGATTCTCCCGATAATATACAATCTAAAACAATTACAATTAGCGGAAAAGATGTTGAAGCAAAATTGAGTGGTATTGTGAAAGATAAAGATTTGAGTCGATATATTTTGTAATAGTTAGTTATCAGTAATCGGTTTTCAATTAATAAAAAACCCTACCAGTATTAAAATTTGGTAGGGTTATTTTTTTTGTAGATTTTTACATCATTGATAATTGTTCATTGGAGATTGTTTACTCTTTTTTCCACACTGTACCATCTTTTGTATCTTCTAATATAATTTCTAGTTTCTTTAATTCATCACGAATAGTATCAGAAAATTTCCACATTTTTTCTGCACGGGCATTATTGCGAAGTGTTATAATGAGTTGCATCAATTCTTCTGTAGAATTTTGAGAAGAATTTTTTTTCGGCGGAAAAATTCCTAAAATTTCTTCACACACAGTAAAAAATTCTATTACTTTTTGTAATGATTGTAAAGAAACTCCTTCCGGTTTTGCAAGAAGGTCATTAAGAGAACGAGAAATATCAAATATAATGGCAATGGCTTGCGGTGTGTTGAAATCATCATTCATCGCTTCAAAAAATTTTTCTTTTTCCTCTACAAAAGAAAACTCCACTGAACTTTTTTTCTCTTTGGTAATTTCTGTTTGAACTCTTTGAAATGTGTTACGTAATTTTTCTAATCCTTTTGCTGCTCCTTCCAACGCTTGCTCGCTAAAATCCAACGTACTTCTATAATGACTTTGAAGAATAAAAAATCGTATTACTAAAGGGTCATATTTTTTAAAAATATCTTTGAGTGTGATGAAATTTCCCAAAGATTTTCCCATTTTTTTTCCATTCACGGTAACTAAATTATTGTGTAGCCAATATTTCACAAATGGTTTTTGTGTTGCACATTCACTTTGTGCAATTTCACATTCATGATGCGGAAATTGATTATCCATTCCTCCACCGTGAATATCAAATGTTTCTCCAAGATATTTCATAGACATTGCAGAACATTCCAAATGCCAGCCGGGAAATCCTTTTCCCCACGGAGAATTCCATTGCATAATATGATTGGGTTCAGCTTTTTTCCACAACGCAAAATCTGCCGGATTACGTTTTTCGGATTTTACATTAACACGCGTTCCACTTTCGGCTTCTTCTAACGTTCTTCCGGAAAGTTTTCCATATTCTTTATCTTTACTTACATCAAAATAGACAGAACCATTCACTTCGTATGCAAAACCTTTTTCAATCAACTGCTGCACCATTTCTATTTGTTCTGGAATATGTCCTGTTGCTCGTGGAGAAATATCGGGACGAAGAATATTTAACGCATCCATATCTGCAAAATATTCTCGCGTGTACATTTCCACTACTTGCATCGGATGAAGTTTATCTTTTTTTGCTTGTTTTACAATTTTATCTTCTCCCTCATCAGCATCATCAGTGAGATGTCCCACATCAGTAATGTTTTGAACATACAGTACTTTGTAATTACAATAACGGAGATAACGAAGAATGACATCAAACGAAACATACGTTTTTGCATGTCCAAGATGAGAAAGCCCGTACACTGTTGGACCGCAAACATACATTTTCACTTTTCCTTCTTCTAAAGGAATGAATTGTTCTTTTTTTCGTGTGAGTGTATTATAAAGATGAAGTGGCATAATGAAAGATTATAGCCACGACTTTCAGGTCGTGGAAAAATTGTATTGGTTTATATTGGCTTTAGCCAGATTTTTTTATTATTGGACTAAAGTCCAATCTTAATTTTGTTATTTTCTCCCCGACATAAATGTCGGGGCTATTTTACTTGGATTCCTGCTTTCGCAGGAATGACAAAATTATAATATTCTACATTTTTATTTTTTGTAATTTTTCTATAAGAAGTTTTACATCATTGTTATCATGATACATTCCAAAACCGAAGCGCAGGCGTTCTCCTCGTGCATCAACAATAATATTGTGCGAACGTAATTGTTGAACATAATTTTTTGTCTCTTGCACTGATGAAAATTGATATGTTAAAAAATGTCCTTGATATTGTAATGATGTATCACCAATAAAATTTTTCAATGAAGAATTTTCTAAAAAATCTTTTTGAAGATTTTGAATGTATTGATGAATTTGTTCAATAGTAATTTTTTCTTTTTCAAAAAGTTCTAATACAGAAAGCAAACGATACATTGCCGTAAAATCCATAGTCGCTCCGGCAAAACCCATTCCATCGTTAGCATATTCTATAGTTTTTTGTTCGTCTTCCAAATGAGCAAAATCCGCAAACCAACCAGTATAAAATGGACGCAAGTTTTTTCCTTTAGGAATATACATAAAACACGCACCTTCCCCGCCTTGTGCATATTTATATCCGCCGGCAAGATAAAAGATTTTATTTTGAATTTTGGAAAGTGAAATTGGCACAGCCATAAATCCATGATAATCATCCATAGAAATAATTGTATTATCAGGAATTTTTTCAATTAACTCCTCCCAATTTTTTACTACTATCCCAGAATTAAATAATACTCGACTGAAAAATATTACATCGAATTTTTCTTGTTGAATTCTTTTTTCAAAATGAGAAATTTCTTCGGTAACAATTTCAAATTGCGGAAGTTCTTTTAGACGTTGTGATAATCTTCTAAAACTGTGAAATTCATTTGGTGTAGTAAGAATTTTTATTTTCTTTGTCCAATCTAATGTTGTAAGAAGTCGGAAAATTAATTCTAATGTGTTTGGTGCAAAAACGATTTGTTCTGGATGTGATACCTCAATTATTTTTGCAATGAGTTGGGTGCAGTGTTCTTTTTTTTCTCCGAGAATTTTTTCCCATTTATCATCAACAAAATTTGCACTATCGAACCAATATTGTTTTTGTGCTTCTAATGTAACATCGGGCCAATAATGATGTGAGTGTGCTGCAAAATGCAGTATATTGGGATTTGCGTTGAGAAAATGTGAATAATATTTTTTATACATAATTGAAATTCATTTTTTCACTGAGCGATTTTGGAAGTATGGGAATTTCTGAACGCGGGATTAAATATGTGGATAAATCCATAAACTCTTTAAAAATTCTATTGGTGGTTGTGGTGGCTTTTAAATAATCATAACCAGAAGAACCACCTGTTCCAATTTTTGTTCCGAGCATGCGTTGCACCATCAATGCGTGTCGGTAACGCCACGAAGAAATGAGTTCGTCAAGTTCTATGATGGATTGCAGAAATTGAAATGGCATTTGTAAAATTGGCTCATCACGATAAATGAAAATAAAGAGTGCTGCTAATGTTGCTTTTCGTGAAAGCCGGCGGTTTGCTTTCTGTTTGTATGCTTCTTCTTCAAAAAGAATATGAAACATTGTTCGTGTAATGGTGATTTGTTCTAAAGATTTTTTTTGTTCGATTTCAGAAAGTGTTTTTGTTGTTCGAATGATGTGCTCTTCTTTTTCTAACATTTCGTACACCTTTTTTTCATACTCTTTCCAAAAATGAAAATCTTCATGCTGTATAAACGGCATGCGTTCAAGCCAGTGTTCTACTAACTCAAAAAGAGATTGTTGTTTTTCGAGTTTATATAAATATTCTTTGTCATGCTCTTTGAGACGTTGATGAAAACTTTGCTGGTCAAACGGAACACGCTGTGCAGTAAGAAGTCCTAATTTTATTTCAATACTTCGAAATTGCAGACTCTGAAATCCTGATGCTGGAACTAAAAGATTTCGGAATTCTAAAAAATCCATCGGAGTCATTGTTTCTAAAATATCAAAATGTCCGGGAATGAGATGAACAATTTTTAAAATTCGTTGCATGCGATGAACACAAATTCCTAATGCTGTTTCGCTCAATTTTTCTTTTTCAAATAATTGCAAAATGGAATCTAATTCATGAAGAATTTGTTTAAACCACACTTCGTACGCTTGATGCACAATAATAAAAAGCATTTCATCATGTGCTTTACTGAGTGGTGTTTGTGATTCTAATAATTTTTCTAAATGCAAATATTCTGGATAATAAACGCCTTTGTATTCTGTTGCCATGACCTTGATTAATAAAATTAATAGATTTCCAAGATTATTTTTTCAAACCGTTACAATTCATCACGGTTTCTTTTTATTTAGTAAAAATTTCAGTTGACTACACTTTGTAGTCAACTTAACTTCTCAAAATAGATTCCCGCTTAAAACGTGCGGGAATGACATTTTTATCTTATTATATTTTTAGTTAATTACAAATTGTAACCAACGAAAATATCTGTTACAATGTATTTAATCCAATCGTTATCATTTCATTTAATGATGATTGACGTGCTTCGGTTGAAATTTGCTTGTGTGTTACTAGCGAATCACTTACCGTAAGAATTGTCAAAGCGTCAACATTAAATTTACTGGCAATAGTGAGTAATGCGTTTGCTTCCATTTCAACAGCGAGAACATTAAACTCTGCCCATTTTTTCCAAACTTCATTATCATAATTATAAAACTGGTCTGCTGATAATATATTTCCAACTTTTACTTTAATATTATTTTCTTTACAATAGTTATATGATTTTAATAACAATTCAAAATTAGAACATGGTGCAAAATCTCCAGGAAAATAATTTCTATTCATGGAACTATCTGTTGATGCGGATTGAGCAAGAATAACATCTAATAAATCCACGTCTTTTTGCATCGAACCACATGTACCAATTCTGATAAGTTTTTTTACACCATAATCTTTAATTAATTCCGTTGCATAAATAGAAATTGATGGCTGTCCCATTCCTGTACCTTGTACGGAAACTTTTTTTCCTTTATAAGTTCCGGTAAAACCAAGCATGCCTCGAACGTTGTTATATTGTTCAACATTTTCTAAAAAATTATCAGCAATATATTTTGCTCGGAGTGGGTCTCCAGGCAATAAAATTCCTTCAGCGATTTTTCCTTTTTCTGCTCCAATGTGAATACTCATGATTGACCTCGATTATTGACCTTGATTCGTAAGATTAAAAGATTACCACGATTAGTTATTTGTATTTCCAAAATTTTATCTGTTTTATAAGATTATTATTACTTTGCATTCAAAGATTTGTTAAAGATACGTTTGAATTGTAGACTTCTTGCACCAAAATTAATTAATAATCCTGTTGGTAAATTGTACGCTTCTAAATAATTCATGGCTTGTGCTAAATGTACGTCTTCTAAATTTATGATTGCTTTCAACTCCACTAAAATTTCTTCTTTCACTAAAAAATCTGCCCTTCGTACTCCAACATTATTTCCTTTATAGAAAATTGGTATTTCTACTTCTCGTTGATGAGAAATATTTTTCTCCGTTAATTCTATTGATAAACATCGTTGATAAATAAATTCTTGAAAACCATTTCCTAATGTATTATGAACTTCCATGGCACAACCAATAATTTGATGAGTTATCTCGTCATGTTGTTCTTTAATCACGGTCAATCCTTTAATCCTATAAATCATGGTTAAGGTCTTACTTCCATCAACTCCTTCGCAGTTTTCAAACCTGCATCTGTTACTTCTGCTCCACTAAGAAGTTTTGCAATTTCGTGCAAACGTTCGTTGGCAGATAATTTTCGTAATGTGGTAACGGTACGTTTTTCATTTTCATTTTTTTCTACAGCAAAATGTGTATCTGCTAATGCGGCTATTTGCGGTAAATGGGTAATTGCAATAATTTGATGGGACGTTGAAAGTCTTTTTAAACTTAATCCTATAGATTGCCCGATGCGTCCGCTTACACCAGTATCAATTTCATCAAAAATCAGTAGTGGTGTTTTATCAGAATGTGCAAGTGCAGATTTTAGCGCCAACATAATGCGAGAAACTTCTCCTCCAGAAGCAACTTTTGCCAATGGTTTTACTTCTTCTCCAATATTTGTGGAAATAAAAAATTCTACAACATCCATTCCGTTTGATGTGAGTTGAATTTTTTTATTGTTGTCAAGAATAAATATTTCTGTGGAAGAATTTTCTATTTCTTTTTGTGTAATAGATATTTCAAATTTTGCTTTGTTAATTCCTAATTCTGTCAGTGAACTTATAATAGATTGTTGTAATTTTTTTGCTGTAGTTTTTCGTTTTTCAGAAATTACTTCTGCATTTTTTGCACACTGTTTTCTTGCTTCTTGAAGTTGCTTTTCTATTGTGGATAGTTCTTGTTCAAAATTTTCTGCTAAGGAATATTCTTCTCCGATTTTTTTTCGGTGTTCAATAATTGTTTCTACTGAACCACCGTATTTTTTTTTCAACAATGTAAAATTTCCCAAACGTTCTCGAATTTCTTCTAATCGTTCGGGATTAAATTCTATTTTTGATGTGTAGGATTGAATAAATTTTGCAACCTCTTCTATGATAACTTCTGCAGAATGAATTTCACTGAGTGTTGTAGAAAATGTAGCATCAATTCCATTTAATATTTCCAATTGTTTTCGTACAGTTGCAAGTGCATCCGTAATAGAATTTTCTGCTTCGTAGAGTGTTTGATAGGTTTGTGTGGTGAGTTCTGTAAGTTTTTCTGAATTTTCTAAAATGGTTAATTCTTTTTCTAATTCTTCTTCTTCATTTAACTGTGGATTTATTGCATCTATTTCTTGAATTTGAAATTCATAGAGTGATTTTTTTTCTTTTAATTGCTGTTCTTGTTCTTGCAAATATTTTTTCCTTGCAGAAAGTTTTCCTAATTCTCCATACGAAAGAGAACATTGTTGTAATTCTTTTTCTATAGTTCCAAAATTATCCAAAAAATCTATATGTGTTTCCGAACGAAGTAGCGATTGATGTTCGTGCTGTCCATGTAAATCCACCAAAACATTTCCAATTTCTTTTAATAGTGAAAGTGCAACTGGTGAATCATTTACAAAGCATCGATTTTGTCCTTTTATAGAAATTTCTCTTCGTATCAATACTTCATCGGAAAATTCTATTTCATTATTCTGAAAAATTTTTTCTATTGTTTTATAATTTTTTACAGCAAATGTTCCTTCAACAATGGCTTTTTCACATCCTGTACGGATAACTTCTGTACTCGCACGTTCTCCCAACAATAATCCTAACGCATCTATTAAGATAGATTTTCCAGCACCAGTTTCTCCGGTAATAATATTTAAACCTTTTTCAAAATTGATAGAAAGTTCTTCTATTAATGCGTAGTGTTTTATATAGAGTGTGGTAAGCATAAATTTTTTAAATAATTTTATACTTTGTAATATACGGAATGTGAAAAAAAGAACATATTACTCTTTTCCTTTCACCACCAAAACAAACTCCCCTTTTATTGCACGTTGAGAAAATGTTTGATGTAATGAATGCAGAGTTCCCCGCACAATTTCTTCAAATTTTTTTGTCATCTCTCTTCCGATAACGGCTTCTCTTTCTCCACCCAAAACACTGCTCAATTCTTCTAACGTTTTGAGAATGCGGTGTGGGGATTCATAAAAAATTATCGTGCGGTGTTCATCTTTTAATTGTGTGAGTTTTGTGTGGCGTCCTTTTTTGTGAGGAAGAAATCCTTCAAATACAAATGAATGGGTTGGAAATCCGCTGGCAATAAGAACGGGAACAAATGCGGTTGGTCCGGGTAATGGAACAATTGGAATAGAATGATGAATTGCTGCTGTTATAATAGAGTAAGCGGGGTCAGAAATTCCGGGAGTTCCTGCATCAGAAACAAGTGCAATGGAATTTCCTTGTTGAAGTTTTTCGATTATTTGTGGAACTCGAATGGTTTCGTTGTGACTGAAAAAACTAATGAGTGGTTTTTGAATGTGAAGATGGTCTAACAAAATTTTTGTGGTGCGAGTATCTTCCGCAGCGATGATTTCTACCGACGAAAGTATTTTTACTGCTCGAATAGTAATATCATCAAGATTTCCGATTGGTGTGGGAACGATGTAGAGTGTTCCTTGTTGGATGTGTTCGGACATACTATTCTAACTAAATTTATTAGCAGTTAAATTTAATACACACCAGTCCCAAAATCGAATTTCTTTTTTGGGGTTAGTCAGTTTTTCAAATTTTTTTGTGAGATTAAATTTGAATTCATAAGAAAAATAATCTGCCAAATTATATCCATAGTAAATAATGTCCATTTGATATACAGAAAAAATGGGATTATCTATTTCATTTGGCTCACTTGGAATATAACGATGTGCATAAATGGGAATAAGTTTAGGATATGTTTCAAAATGTTTTTTTGCAATAGATTTTTGGCTTTTATAAGTAGCAGGTTTTTCGCCCCAATCTTTCACCCAAAAATTATTTCGTTCAATATCAAATAACATTCCTTCTAATGGCCAATGTATTCTTTCAATAATACTCTCTGCTATTTTTTTATTCTTTAAACCTTTTCGCCAATGTACAAAATGTTCTGAGATAGGCAATTTTGTTTGCAAAAATAACTTTAAATCTGGAGGAAAAATAATAGAAAATTTTTCTTCTATCTTTAAAATTTCATCATCTGTTAATCCTTTTTCAAATTGAACATTTTTTTCTATAAGATTTTTAATGATGTATTCTATTTGTACAGTTGTCATATTTTTTCCTTCTATTCTATAAATTCCAAGGTACCATCAGTCAATCGATAAAATGCACCAACAATTTTTATTTGCTTTTTTTCTTCCATTTCTTTTAATATCGGACTTCGCTCACGAATTTGTTTGATGGTATAGCGAATATTATTTTCCGAAACATATTTTACAAAATTTTCATTGTTTGATGTTTTTTCACCATGAAAATCTTGACTCATTTCTATTGCTGGTTTTATTTTTGAAAGCATCGCTGTGATATTTCCCAACTGCACATTATTAATAGCACCTTGTATTGCACCACAATGTTGATGTCCCATTACTAAAATAAGTTTTGCACCGGCAATTTTGCAAGCAAATTCCATGCTTCCCAAAAGGTCTTCATTCACAAAATTTCCCGCAACCCTTCCTACAAAAATATCACCAATACCTTGGTCAAAAATATCTTCCACAGGAACACGGCTATCCAAGCAACTTAGCACCATTGCTTTTGGATATTGTGCTGGTGCAGTTTTACGAATAAGTTCTCTGTGGTCTCGTTGAGTAAGGTCACCGTTTTTAAATCGTTGGTTTCCTTCTTTGAGTTGTTGGAGAACTTTTTCTGGTGTGAGTTTAGATTGTTCTTCTTGTGTCATAAAATCAAAATTCAATGTCATTCCTGCCTGTCCCGATTCATCGGGGCGAAAACAGGAATCTATTTTTCTGGATGCCCGATAACAACATTCGGGCATGACGTTTTTTATATTCCCCAATCCCTTACATAACGAAAATCTATATTGATTGTGCGACGCGAAATTTTTGCAATGAGCGGTAACGAACGTTTAAATTGATTGATTTGAATTTTCTTTTTGATTGATGTAATAAATTGTTTTTTAAATCCAAGAGAAAGTAATTCTTCTTCTCGTTTTTGTTCATCAATCATTGCATATAAAAGTTTGTCCACCTCTTTGTAAGAAAATCCCAATTCATTTTCATCAGTTTGTCCTTGCCATAAATCCGCAGTGGGTTTTTTTTCAATAATTTTTTTGGGCATTCCTAAATGTTCTGCAAGTTGCCAAATTTGTGTTTTGTACAAATCTCCAATAGGATTGAGTGCAGATGCCATATCTCCAAACAGTGTTCCATATCCCAATAACAATTCTGTCTTATTAGATGTTCCAACCACTAATGCCTTTTCGCGTGCAGAAATATCATACAAAATAATCATTCGTTGACGTGCCATGATGTTTCCTTTTCGCAACGAATTAGTAATTGCATATTTTTCTATGTACGCATCTACCATTGGTGTAATTTCTACAACTTCGGATTTTATTCCGAGTTCTTGCACAAGTAATTCTGCATCGGATTTACTTTCCGGATTACTGGTTTTGTAAGGCATCATTATTGCTCTTACATTTTCTTTTCCTAATGCTTCTGCTGCAAGATATGTTGAAACCGCAGAATCTATTCCACCAGAAAGCCCGATAACCGCTTTAGAAAATCCGGCATTGCGAATTTCGTCTCGCAAAAATTGCACAAGCATTTTTTGGACGAAATTATAATTGAGTTCTAATGTGGATGTGTTGGATGTTTCCATAAATACATTCTAATATAATTCTCGCTGCTTTTGTAAAAATTCTACTAAATTTTCTGCTCGTTTTTTTCGCGAAGTTTGCCAATCAACCGGAAGAGTCCAATCAATAGCCAAAACGGAAAGAAGATAAATATTTTGAGAACGTGAGTCTATACAAAAAATGGTTTCTATAGATTTATTATAAAAATTACAAGCAAATGGAATATCCGTTGGGAAAAATACATCTTGTATTTCTTTATCTTCGTATAATTTTCTCCAAACAATTTTTATATCTTCTAATCTTAAAAATTTTGCTCGTCTATAAATATCATAACCATAGACAATTTTAAAAATACCTTCAGAATTTTCTTTCTCACCATTATTTTGCAGATAAAGTTGTCTTAAATCTTCTGGAAAATCACACCCTAAAATTTTTTCACATTGAAGAATTTCATTTTCTGAACAACCACCATTTAATTTTAATGATGAATATGGTTTAATAAGTTCTTTATAATTATTCCATTCAGAAATAATATCCATTTTTACACTCTCTCCACCACCACGGCACTTGCTTCTCCACCACCAATACAAATAGCAGCCAATCCGCGTTTAAGATTTTTTTGTTGTAATACATGAAGAAGTGTTACCAAAATTCTCGCACCGCTTGCTCCAATGGGATGACCAAGTGCAACGGCTCCACCATTCACGTTCACTTTTTCTGTGTCAAGTTTTACTAATTTATTCACAGCAAGTGCTACAACAGAAAATGCCTCGTTCACTTCAAACACATCAATATCACTTAATTGTAATTTTGCTTTCTTTAATATTTTCGGAATAACATCTGCCGGTGCAGTAGTAAAATGTTCAGGATTTTTTGCAGCGGATGCCTGTGCAATAATTTTTGCTAATGGTTTCAATCCCAATTCTTTTGCTTTTTGTTCAGACATAATGAGTAAGCCGGCTGCACCATCATTTATTTTGGATGCGTTGGCAGCAGTTACTGTTCCTTCTTTGGTAAAGGCAGGTTTGAGTTGCGGAATTTTTTCAAAATTTGTTTTGAATGGTTCTTCATCTTCTTCAACGTACGTCATCTCGCCTTTTTTTTCGGCAATTCCAACTTTCACAATTTCATCTTTAAATTTTCCATTCTTTACAGAATCCTGTGCTCTTTTATAACTCATGATGGCAAAATCATCTTGTTCTTTTCTGGTGATGTTACATTCTGTTGCACACATATCCGCAAAATTTCCCATTGGATTATTTTTGTAGGCATCAGTCAGTCCATCTTTCATCATCGCATCTAACAATTCTCCTGTTCCGATTTTGTATCCGAAGCGCGCTTTTTCCAAAAGATATGGTGCGTTAGACATTGATTCCATTCCACCAGCAATAACAATTTCTGCATCACCAAGTTGAATGGCTTGTGCTGCAAGCATCACGGCTTTCAATCCCGAACCACACACTTTATTAATAGTAAAAGTTTCCACCGAAGAAGGAAGTCCAGCGTACATTGCTGCCTGACGTGCAGGTGCTTGTCCCACACCAGCAGTAATAACATTTCCCATGATGACTTCATTGACTTTTTCTTTGGGAAGATTTACTCTTCGCAAAACTTCTTCTATTACAATTGCTCCGAGTTTTGGTGCAGAAAGTGTACTTAATGTTCCTCCGAATGAACCAATTGGTGTTCGGCATGCAGAGACGATAACGGCTGTGTTCATATTTTTTTCCTTAGTGTAAATTTTTATTGTTAAAGACAGTAACTTTTACGCATTCATTGATTTCAAAAATTCTTTATTAGATTTTGTTCCACGTAATTTATCTAACAAAAATTCCATTGCCTCTACAGAATTATATTCACTCAAAAATTTTCGTAAAATCCATACGCGATTTAATTCATCTGCATCCATTAACATATCTTCTTTACGTGTTCCAGAACGATTAACATCAACCGCAGGGAAAACTCTTCTATCACTCAATTTTCTATCCAACACCACTTCCATATTTCCTGTTCCTTTAAATTCTTCGAAAATAACTTCGTCCATACGGCTGCCCGTATCAACTAATGCTGTTGCAATAATTGTTAAACTTCCTCCTTCTTCTACATTACGTGCTGCACCAAAAAATCTTTTGGGACGGTGAAGTGCCATTGCATCCACACCACCGGAAAGAATTTTTCCCGAGTGCGGTGTGACGGTATTATGTGCACGAGCAAGACGCGTAATACTATCTAATAAAATTACCACATCGTGTTTCGCTTCCACTAGACGTTTTGCTTTTTCCAAAACCATGTCGGAAACTTGTACGTGGCGTTCAGGTGGTTCATCAAATGTTGATGCAACTACTTCTGCACTTACGGAACGTTCCATATCTGTTACTTCTTCAGGACGTTCATCTATTAATAACATCAATAATTTTACTTCCGGATGATTGCGTGCAATACTATTAGCAATTTTCTGCAATAAAATAGTTTTCCCTGCTTTGGGCGGAGAAACTATCATTCCGCGTTGCCCTTTTCCGATGGGAGAAAGTAAATCCATAATTCGCATTGCGTATTCGCCTGGTGCAGTTTCCAATCTTAATCTTTTATTAGGATATAATGGTGTAAGATTATCAAACAATATTCTATCACGAACAGTATCGGGTGTTTCTTCATTCACCGTCTCAACACGAAGCAATGCAAAAAATCTTTCGCCTTCTTTGGGAGAACGAACTTGTCCTCGCACAGTATCACCAGTACGCAAACTGAATTTTTTTATTTGTGATGGTGAAACATAAATATCATCTGGTGATGGAAGATAATTGTAATCTACAGAACGCAAAAAACCATAACCATCCGGTAATACTTCCAACACACCTTTGCTGAAAGTAAAACCATCTTGCTGGCTTTGTGCTTCAAGAATTTTGAAAATCAACTCTTGTTTGCGAAGGTCGCTATAACCAGAAATGTTAAGTTCTTTCGCAAGTTTATTGAGTTCTGAAATTTTTTTGGACTTGAGTTCGGAAACGTCCATTGGCATAATAGTACACCTTTATTATGAGTGAATGAAAAATGATTTGTTTGAGTAATTTAATTGATAATTAATTTCTTATTAAGAAATACAATTTTGTAATAAAAAATATTTTGAAAGATTAAATTGTATTTTTATACATTGATAGAATTTTCTTTAGAGAAGTATGTACGATTTTGCACGTCTTAATGATATTGAAAATCTTGGGTTGGTTACTATATGTTTTGATAGGCAATTGCGATGTGCTTTAAAAAATATAATTGAATTATTATTTGTTGTCAAGAAATTTATTCTACAGTTGATAACATTTCTGCTAATTCTTCAGAGTTAATTTTTATTTTTTGAATAGCTTTTTCTATTGCTTCATTTTCAGATTTTCCAACTCCTTGCGAAGCATAGCGAAGTGAAGAAATTTCATTTTCAGCACTTATATTAATAATTTTTATTATCACATCTATATTGATAAAATATAATGTTCCGCCCATACCTTCTATTTTTTTTGTAGAAATATTTTCTGTTATTGCAGTAAGCAAAAATGAAGATTTTTTTGAAATTGGATATCCCATTTCAGTAAGTGTAGAAGAAATAAGTTTGGTAAGTTTCGGATTTTCTGATTTTACAGAAAACTGTATATCTGGTGGTACCGTTTTCCAAGAAAAATATTGTGCTGAAAAAAGTAACAGTGTACCAAGTTCTTGTTCTAATTTCGGAAAATACAATTTTACTCTCATCCCTTTTCCTTTCATGGGACGTACAAATGGAGCGTATGAAGCAATTCCTTGTTCATCTGTTGCTACATCATGTTTTTCATTTCCCATCTCAAAAACCATAACTGTATTTACACATGGAATTTTTTTTCCATCATTGTGAAATAATACTTTTACCGTAAACGGTGTGGGAAACTGTTTTCCAATTTTTGCTTTTTGTTTATCTCCATCTACCTTCTCTATTGTAATAGAAGAGAGTATTTTTTGTATGGAAAGTGTTAATGAAGTTGGTGTGTGTATTGTTGGCGGAATAAAAAGAGATGGAGCAACTGCGTTATAAAGTGTTTGTGTTGGGAGCAGTGAAAAAATCGTTTGTTTTGCTGTTACTAAATTTTGCACTGCAAAAGAAATTTTTCCTTCTTCCATAAATTGAGAAGCAGTGCTATCTAATTTTGCAATTTTATTCCAACCCTCAATTAAAAGAGCAGAAAGTGTATTACAATATTTCTGTCTATCTAAAACTGTAAGAGCGTACGAAGTGTGGGTTTGTTCATCAAGAAATGTTTCTACAATTTCAATTCCTAAAATTTCTTCATTTAATACAGATTGTGCTTTGGATTTAAAATCCGAATAAATATTTTCATCAGCATTTAAGCGAAAACTCTCGGTAGTATTTTTCATTTCCGCTTGTATCAGCACACGAATTTGTGAAGCAATATCGGCTTGGGCTTTGCGTTTTGCAATTTCCATTCCCTTTGCAGTTCCATCACTACTTCCAACTCCAATAATGTATAACTCTTTTGGATATTGTGAATGGTTGTGGGTAGAAAACCATTGTGGTGTTTGGCTGAATACCATTTGTACAGTAAGAAAGAAGAAAAAGATTTTTTTCATAGATTTATGACAATAACCATTTATCAACAGCAGATTTATTTCTAATACCTTTTGAAAAAGAACTGAAAACTATTTTTTTTATAAATGTACATTGCAATGACTGTTCTATCTCCTTTATTAATTCTTTAAAAGAAAATAATGAAGGGCTTTTATGTAATTCGTAAATGTAATCACCAATACGATAATTTTTATCTCTTACACTAGACCAAATACCCGATATTGTACCATTAGAATTACTTAACCGAATATACCAACTATCTCCGTAGCCATTCGCAGAAGAATAAACTATTACACTAATCTCTACTCGTTTTTCTTTTTCTTCTTCTGTCATTTGAAAAGGAAATTTACGTTCACCATCCGTACTAATAATAAAACTCAATGTCCATTCTTGAGGTGGGATAATTAAACCTATCTTATTTGACCATTTAATAGATTCTATCTTATCTTTTATACTTTCAAAATAAATATTTACTTTTTCTTTAAGTGGTGTTAAAGTATAGTCATCTCCAAATAAAAATAATGTCCGTTTTAAAACATTGATATCACAATGTTTATATCGTATCATCTTTTCCGTGATATCTAATATTGTATTTAAAGAATCAACCTCTTTACTTAGTACAAGAAAAGCAAAATTGTACCAATAACTTATAATATCATAGTAACCATCTTTTTCCCAAATTGGATACCCCTTTAATATAGAAGAAACAAATAACAGCAAATCTTTATTAAATAAAAATGGCTCTAATCTTTTTACATCTTTAAAATTAGATGGAACATAAACAAATGATTCAAGTTTTTTGATATATTTCAATCCACTCTTTTGAAGAATAAGTGATTCATTCTTTAATTTTTTATTAAAAATTAAATTTAATTCTCGCATAGCAGTTATATAAACTTTTTACTCAATCCCCAACAACATTAATTTTCTGTTCAACGTAATTTGTTTTAATTTTGCAGAAGGATAATTTGCAGAAAATTCTTTTCGTAACACTCTAAAGAATCCAGTTGGTGATTGCATTTCTTTATTAGAAATCCACACGAGATAATCTATTGTTTTATCACTCACAATATTTTCTTTTGTTTTGTTGGAAAGTTTTTTGAGAGATTTTTCTACGGCATCAGCAACGTCATATTTTGCATCTTCATCAAAATTTCCATTCAACGTAAATATTACTTTATATTGAGCACCATTTTTTATATCATCTTCCCAATAAGAATTTACTCTTCCCAAAACATTATTCAGTGCATTCGCAATCGCAGATTCCACTAATGCTGCGGCAGGTGCTGCAGATTCTTCGCTGTAACCAGTTTCTGTTCCCAACAAACGTGCCGTAGTGGTTTCGTACGCTCTCACGGAAGCAGAGGCCTTTCGCACTTTTGTAGAACCAACTTTTCGTTCATCTATCGTAAGTGCGTAGGTAATATAAATATCACTTCCCACAGAAAGTGCGATTGTGTAGGATAAATCTTCTTCGTTACCTTTTAAACTGATTTGTGCTTTTTGTTGTTGAGAAATTTGTTCCGCTTGGTCCGGAGCGATAACATTATATTTTTTTGCAGTAAGATAAGATTCTATTGTTGATGCGCCTTGTTTTGCAACGGTATTTCCTCGCAATTCATCTAAAGGATTTTCTCCTGTTTTTACTTCAGGAAGAACCATAATTGTTGGCAATCCGATTTCTTCCGTAATTTCTTCAACCGAAACAATAATACGCTTTTCTATCAATTGGTCAACAATAGTTTTTTTATTGATACGAATTTGCTTTTCTATTTTTAATTTGTCTTTTCCGGATAAGCGTACGCGTTTTTCAAACGTTGTTGCTTCCCACGCAATAAATTTTTTGATATTGTCTTCTGCAAAAAAATCATTTTCAATTCTGGAAAAATTTCTTTTGTCTTCTTCGGAACGCAGCACTCCATCAAGATTTGCTCCGCCGTACAACACAAAATACACTGCGGATTTCCGTGCATCTATTTCTGCAAGTTTGAGAGATTTTTCTTCTTTGAATCCCCAAAAACCACTTTCACCACCAATACCGGTTGCCCGCACTAATATTTCTGTTGAACCATTGGCTTCTATAAATGTTGCTTCTCGTGATTCGGGAAGATTTCCTTGAGAAAAAAGATTGGTAGTAAAAAATATTACTACGATAAAAAAAAGATTGATTTTTGTATTCATGATTTTTCCTTGTTAAGATTTTGTCATTCCCACATGTCCCGTTGTACGGAATGCCATACAACGGCATTTTTAGTGGGAATCTATTTTTAGAAATATTTCTGGATTCCTGCTTTCGCAGGAATGACAGTTAATGTTATTTAGTAAAAATTTCACAGATTATATAAAATTTACTGCAACGATGGCAACGAATAATTTAACCAAAGATGAAAACCTAATCCAGAATAATTTACTTCCGGACCAACAGCATTGGAATTTTTCGCAAGCGTGGTTTTTCCTTGGTCTACCGAAACACTCCATGTATTACTCGGACTGAAAATACTGTATTCTGCACCAACACCAAATGATACTGTCGGCGTTGCATAAATTTCTAACCCAACCTTTCCAACTACACCAATAGTATTGTGATAAAGAATGTATTCTACATCATCTTTGTTTAATTCATCTTTTGCCGTAGTAGAAATCCGTGTGAAAGCATATCGAACTTCACCCTGCATCAACAATCCAAAACGACGAATGTAAAATTTCTTCAACAATCCTAATCCACCAAAACCAGTAAGAGAAAATCCAACATTATTGCTGCTATCAATACTTATTGGTGATGTGCGATGAAAATAATATTTTCCATCAATATCTAAAACGCCAACAGCACCAGTTGCTGTTAACCAAAATTCAGAAATTCCTGTTTCATTCGCTAAATTTTTTTGTAATGAAACCATTCCACCAAATGTGGATGAAATTTTTGAATCCACGCCAATACTAAAATCATTTTTTTCTAAAGAAAAACTTTGTGATGGATTAAAAAATGTAGAAAGTGTGTACGGAAGCATCGTCGCTCCAATCGTAATGTTTACTCCCAACAGAGGTAATTCCGTAGCAGAAAGTCCTGCAGAATAATTTCCGCCGGTAATAATTTGTCCATACGATTGTGCTGTTTCATCATCATTATTATCAGCAACATTTCGGATTTTTACAAAACCACGTTTATTTTTTACAATTTCACCACTTGGCATTTCTTCATCTTCTTCTATCCAATAGGTATCATCCAACTTTACGCCTTCTCGTTTGCCAAGCGTTACATTCACACCAAAAAAATCTGCACTGGCAACTTCTCCACGAAGTTGAAAAATTTCCATTCGTTTTGTTTCTAATTCAAGATTGGAGCAACTTGTATTTACTACTTCTTTAAATAACACATTTTCTACTGTTGGAGTTTCTACGTTATTATCTTCTTCACCACTTCGCTGTATCATTTCGCTTTGTATATCTTGTATAAAAACAATTTTGGGGGAATTATTTTCTACCTGTAATTGATACCATAAAATTCCCAATCGTAAAGAATAATTATAAAGTGTGTAGGGAATTCTTTTGATAACTTTTCCTGTATCATTTTTTATTTCGCGATATTTTTTTTCTGCTGTGCGATTGAAATAATCAACATATGGAACATATAAAAATCCAGAATTGAGAATTGCTTCCAACTGTTGTGCAGAAAGTCCCGCTGCTTTTGCTTTTGTTGCAAGAAATGTGTTGCGTTCAGATTCTGTTAAATTTTGTTTGCTTAATAATTCTTTTTTGCTATCCAAAATTTGTAAGAGTTTTGGTGCAATTGTTTTTTCCAATAATGGTTGTATTTCGTAAGATTTGAATTGTGATTTTGTGCGAAGCGTATTTCTAAAATCTACCAACATTGTATCTGGCAATGGTAAACAGGTAAATCTCGGAAGAGAAACGCTTTTGTTAATTGCTGTTTTAATGTAATTGATTTGTTGTGAAGAAAATGAATATTGCGACGATGTAAAAACTTCATCCACAAAAGAAATAATTTTTTTCTTATGTGTTATTTGGGAATATAAAAGAATAGTTGAAGAAAATAAAAAAAATGTACAACAATAAATCAATTTTCGCATTAAGGATTACGATGAAAAAATTTGGGAAGTGTTTTTGGTAAGATAAATATCTTTAATAAAGATAGATGTAACGGGCATCACATTGTGGACGCTGAGGGATTTGAACCCCCGACCCTCTGCTTGTAAGGCAGATGCTCTGAACCAACTGAGCTAAGCGTCCAATAAAAGCGAAATAAATCTACAAATTTCTTTTTTGTATTGCAAGTTTTTTTACTACAAAACATTTGGAAGAAAAAGAAATTTATAAGCAATTGCGCCAAATGTATACAACAAATAAAATCCTGCAATAATAAATACAATAACTTGCTTTGTTTTATCTTTCATAATGAAAGCAAGTGCAAATGGAATGATTGCACCAATAATACTCATTAATATATTTGTTATTTTGAATAAAGAACTACTGTAAAAATTAATTCCAACAAAAAAACTAAGAGCCATCCAAAATATTTGTGAAAAACACATCCAACCTACTACTAATATGATTATTATATCTCCATAATCTTTTTTAATAGAATTTATTTCATTTTGGTTTTCTATAGTATTATTTTCTGTCATTAAAACTCCATTAGGTAAATGAATTTGATAAAATAGACATTTTTTCTACATCACACAATAACCTTGATTATAGAGAGATGTTTCTGTAAATTGTTGATAGACAATAATATTTATCTACTTTTTAAGGTTTTTATTATGAAACTTATCACTTTTTGTATCCTCTTTTCTCTTTTGTTTACTGTAACAATTTTCTCACAACCAAAAGTTCAAGAAGAAATTCTCGCACCCGAACAATTCGGAGATACCTTCAAATCTATTTGGAATGAAGTGAAAAAAATTACGGAAAAATTTCAAGAACAAACTGCAAAAAAAAATGAATTTGAAACTTCAACGGAATTTCAAAAACGTGTAGCAAGAGAACGAGAAATGATGATAAAAAATATTTCTACCATCAATACAGAAAAAAAACTCAGCACAAAAACATTTGTAGTTTTATTCAAAGCAGAACTTTCCCAATATAATGCTGATAAACAAGAATACACAGTAAAATCCAGCACAAAAATTCTCATCCCGCCAACAAGCGAACAAGTGCAGATAGAATGTTCAAAAAATCCCTATCTCACTATTTCTGAAATGATACAAAAAGCATACAAATTTTCGTATCTCGTTTTACGTTCCGAACCAGATTTTATTTGGCGCACGGATAATGCAACAGCAAAACTCGCAAAAAGTAACGAAACAAATATTTTCTTTAAAGTGTGGATGAAGGTAGATTTAACACAACCATTGATAAAAAATCAAGCACAAGTTGTTATCAAACCAACAAAAATAGTTTTACTTAACAATGCTAATAATACTGTGTATTGGACAAAAGATTTTGTGCAGTAACTATTACAGATTTGTCAAGTTTTTAAAACTTGACAAATCTTAACATCACAATCATGAAAGATTTTTTTCACAGCGTACTCACACTCATTACAAAAACATCCAGCAATCTTCCTCCCGATATTCGCCGAGCCATTGCCAAAGCACGAGCACAAGAAAAAGAAGGAACACGCTCTGCAATCGCTTTGCAAACAATCGCTACGAATATTGATATGGCGTGTAATAATGTTGGACCAATCTGTCAAGATACAGGAATGCCGACATTTTACATTCACACACCAGTTGGCAGTAATCAGTTAGAGATGAAAAAACATATTCGTGAAGCAATTGTTGAAGCCACAAAACAGGGAATCCTCCGTCCCAACTCTGTAGATTCACTCACCGGAAAAAATAGCGGAAATAATTTGGGTGAAGGAACACCAGTACTTCATTGGGAACAATGGGAAAACGAAAATGAAATAGAAATAAAATTGATTTTAAAAGGCGGCGGATGTGAAAACAAAAATATCCAATATTCACTTCCCACAGAATTAGAACATCTTGGCAAAGCAGGAAGAAATTTAGAGGGAATACGAAAATGTATTCTCCACGCAGTGTGGCAAGCACAAGGACAGGGTTGTGCAATCGGTGCAATTGGAGTTTCCATTGGTGGAGATAGAACTTCCGGATATGACCATGCAAAGCAACAACTCTTCCGCTCACTTGAAGATACCAATCCAAATCCAGAACTTGCAAAATTAGAAGAAGATATTTTAAAGACTGCCAACCAACTACAAATTGGAACAATGGGTTTTGGTGGAAATGCTACTCTTATCGGATGTAAAATTGCTGCACAAAATAGATTGCCAGCGAGTTTTTTTGTTTCTGTTGCATACGATTGCTGGGCGTTTCGCAGACAAGGTGTTGTGTTAGATGCAAAAACTGGAGCGATAAAACGTTGGATTTATAAAGATGAAACTAAACCTGTGATTCCAATGACACATGGTGAAGGTGTAGTTCTTACAGGAAAAGAAATTCACCTGCAAACACCAATCACCGAAGAAAAAATTCGTTCACTCAAAGTTGGCGATGTTGTACTTATAAGCGGAACAATGTTCACCGGAAGAGATGCCATTCATGCACATCTAATGAACAACGATTCTCCGGTAAATTTACAAGGGCAAATTTTATATCACTGCGGACCTGTTGCCTTAAAAGATGAAAAAAGCGAATGGAAAATCACTGCCGCCGGTCCAACCACCAGCAGCCGCGAAGAACCTTATCAAGCAGAAATCATTCGCAAATTTGGAATCCGGGCAGTAATGGGAAAAGGCGGAATGGGTACAAAAACATTAGCCGCATTAAAACAACACGGAGCAGTATATCTTAATGCTATTGGCGGAGCAGCACAATATTATGCAAACTGCATCAAAAAAGTTGATGGTGTAGATTTTTTAGAATTTGGAATTCCCGAAGCAATGTGGCATCTACAAGTAGAAAATTTCCCCGCCATTGTAACAATGGATGCACATGGAAATAGTTTGCACGCAGATATTGAAAAAGAATCTGGGAAAATTTTAGAAGGTTTTACAACAAAGAAATAAATTTTTTATCTATTAATATTACCTTTCAACCAGAAGGAAAATTTTTATGCCAAATAATTCACTCACTATCACAGATAATCGTACTGGGAAAACATATGAAGTTCCCATCACCGATGAAACCATTCCAGCAATTGCCCTTCGAAAAATAAAAGAAAAAGAAGATGATTTCGGATTGATGACTTATGACCCAGCATTTATGAACACTGCACTCTGTCGAAGTTCCATCACCTACATTGATGGTGATAAAGGAATTTTACGATATCGAGGTTATCCAATAGAACAACTTGCAGAACAATGCACCTATATTGAAGTTTCTTATCTTTTATTACATGGTGAATTACCAACAAAAACACAGTTAGATGAATGGGAAAAAGAAATTAAACTTCACACCTTCATTCACGAAAGTATAAAAAAATTAATGGAAGGTTTTCGTTATGATGCACATCCAATGGGAACATTCATAAGCACTATTGCTGCTCTTTCCACATTCTATCCGGAAGCAAGTAAAGTACTTGATGCAGAAGTAAGAAAAAAACAAATATTACGTCTCATCGGAAAAGTCCCAACCGTTGCAGCATTTGCCCACAGACACAGCAAAGGTCTTCCCTACATTTATCCAGAAAACGAATTAAGTTTTATTGGAAATTTTTTAAGCATGATGTTTAGAATTGGGTTTCCAAAATATACACCACACCCAACACTCGAGCGAGCATTGGATATTCTTTTCATTCTTCATGCAGACCATGAACAAAATTGCAGTACTAACGCAATGCGAAATGTTGGAAGTTCACAAGTAGACCCATATTCTGCAACATCGGCGGCTGCTGCTGCTCTTTACGGACCACTTCACGGAGGAGCAAATGAAGCCGTATTACGAATGTTAGATAAAATTGGTGATATAAAAAATGTCCCACAATTTATTAAATCCGTAAAAGATGGTGAAGGAAAATTGATGGGCTTCGGACATCGCGTCTATAAAAATTATGACCCACGTGCAAAAGTTATTAAAAAACTGGCTGATGAAGTTTTTGAAGTTACAGGGAAAAATCCAAAACTTAAAATTGCTCTTGAATTAGAACGTATTGCCTTAGAAGATGAATATTTTGTAAAACGAAAACTCTATCCTAATGTAGATTTTTATTCGGGATTAATTTATCAAGCTATGGGATTTCCCGTAGAAATGTTCCCAGTACTTTTTGCTATCCCCCGTACTTCCGGCTGGATTGCTCATTGGCAAGAAATGCTAATAGATGAAGAACAAAAAATTGCGCGTCCAAGACAAATTTATACTGGAAAAGATGTACGAGATTTTGTTCCAATGAACAAAAGAAAATAAATTACTTAACCATACATACGATAGCCGTTATATTTATTAAAAATTAACGGCTATTCTTTTTTAGAAAGATATACAATGAAAGTTATTACTAACAACATTCTCACACACTACATGGATATTGGAAATCCAAATGGTACACCAATAGTTTTTATTCATGGATTTCCCTTAAGCCATAGAATGTGGACCTTTCAAGGTGGACAAACCGAACCTTTATTAACTACACACAGAATTATTTTGTATGATGTACGTGGACATGGAGAAAGTGAAACTGGAAGCGGAATTTATTCCATAGAATTTTTTGTTGATGATTTAATTTCTCTTCTTAATCATCTCAATATACAGTCAGCAGTTATTGTTGGACTTTCTATGGGAGGATATATTGCACTTCGTGCCATTGAACGGCATCCAAATAGATTTCGTGGACTTGTATTATGTAATACAAAAAGTGAAGGTGATACAAACGAAGCAAAAATTCAACGCGCTGCAATCATTACCTTATTACAAAAAGAAGGAATAAGAACTTTTTCTGAAGAATATTCTAAAAAACTTTTTTCTGAACATACATTTTCTACCCGTCCCGATTTAATTAAATATAGTCAATCAGTAATGCAGCGAAATTCTCCGGTAGGAATATCTGGAACACTACTCGCCCTTGCTGCGCGAACTGATACAACAGCAGTACTCTCAAAAATTTCTGTTCCAACACTAGTAATTGCTGGAGAAAAAGATACTGTTACTCCATCAGCAGTAATGCAAGAAATGCAAAATAAAATTCCCAATTCAGAATTTCATATTATTCCAAACGCTGGACACATAAGTTCTATGGAAAACCCAAAAGAATTTAATACCCATCTCGGAAATTTTCTTCAAAAAATAAAATAGTTTCTATTAAGAATACAAATCCGCCATATGGGCGGATTAAAACTTTTGTATTCTCACCTTACATCCACAAAATAAAAATCCCAAAACTCATTTAAGAATTTTGGGATTTTTTGTTTTTCAGTATTTTAAATTATACTACCGTTGCATAAAAACTTAATATTTTCTTCTCTATTCCTGGAGCATCAACAGTTATTGTCACTTTAATTTTTGTTCCTGCAGGAAGAGCAGTAGTTCCAACATCATTAAGAGAAAATGTAAAATGTGTTATTTCTGGACCAGGAAATCTTGATGATGCCCAATTAGGGATAGTTTTTGTGAGTGTCCCTGTTATATCAACCTTTCCACCTTGAACTGGTGTTGCCAACTCTGCTGTAATTTCCCATGTTGTTCCTTCAGGAAGTGGGTTATTATTTCCATCACGAATTTGCACTGTTGTTGGCTGTGAAAAACCACCTGTAGGAAGTGTTAAATTTGCCGGCACATTAAGAATTTGCACGGGTGGAATACATTGTAAGACTAGAACACTATCAATAATATTTATACCATCTTTCCCTTGTGTTTGTGCCCACACCCAATGATAGCCAGGTCCAAAATTTGCAGCAAATGTTGGTCTTCCTGCATAAGCAGTACCAGCAGCATTTGGTTGTGGATTATATGTTGTTAATTCAACATTTGGTGTAATTCCATCCACTTTTGTATACGCAACACTGCCTGTTTGAATAATTCCTGCTTGTGAGTGAAAATAGATTGCAGTACCTTCTGGAACAGGGTTACTAAATTCATCACCAACCGCAGCACTGAAAAATGCTTTAGATACATCTGGACCAACACCAAATCCAGCAAAAGAATACCGTGTTAATAAAATGGAAAAATGTCCTTGGTCAGGAAAACCAGAATGAATACTAATTTTTACTGGCTGCGATGTAATTATATTGTTTCCATTTGTGGTAACATTGACTTTTAACTGTACTACCCCAGCAAGAGTTCCGCTTGTGATAGAAAAATGAAGACGACCAGCATCATCCGTACTATCAACACTAGGAATAAGAATTGGGGAACTACCTGTAGCAATAGAAGAGTTTGGATAAAATTCTAATGAAGCAACGGCATTCACTCTATTCTTTGCAGTAATGGGAAGACCGGAAGAATCACGAACTTCGTACGTTAATGTTGTTGTTTCTTTTCCACCAGCACCTGCTACATATAAATCAGGTTCTGATATACCTAAATAGGCAATTTGTGCTGCTCCTCTACTGGTTTCCGGTAATTCAGGATTTGTTCCTGCGTTGGGGTCGTTACTTAATGTACCTTGTAATGTATATTTTCCGGAACCATTTTCACTAGTTACATTAATGGTGAGAGAAAATTGTTTTTCTGAAGTTATAGAATCACGTCTATCAGCAATTTGAACAGAAAATTGTGTGTATTGTTGAGAATAAGTATCTGGTAAGGTAACATCCACATCACCAGAAATTTCTGCTTCGGTAGTAGCAAGACCGCTCATTGTTACTTTGATTTTTGTTCCTTCAGTTAATGGATTTCCTAAATCATCACTCACAACAAAATTTAATGTTCGTACTCCACCTAAAGGAACAGCAAAATTATTTGTGCTTGTGGAAATTTGTGTCCTTCCAGAAAATAAAACAGGAACAGAATGAGAAAATAAAATCGCGTTCGTTGTATTTACTGAATTTTTATTTTGCAATTTACTAAATATATTTGCTGATTTTGTAGAACCTTTTTTTCCAAAATTTGGAACACCACCCTTTGTACCAACTTGTGCTGTTATGGTGGCAATTCCATTTGGTGGTTGTGGATTTCCTGTTGTAAGATTAACTGCGAAAGTTCCACCTGTTGCTGTTGTTGCAGAACCAGCGATAATACCACCAGTAGTGGTAAAATAAATTACTGTTCCGGGTTGAACAGGATTTCCAAATTTATCACCAACAATTCCAGAAAATGTATATTGTTTATTATATAATATTCTTCCAGGAATATTATATTTTTGTGTTCCCAAACTAAAATGTGCACTATCTGGTAAGCCACCATAAATTGGAATAGAAACTATAGGAGATTTAAGAGTATCTTTTGCTTCATTCACAGCAAATGCTTGAACTTGAGCAATTCCAGAACGTTGACCTGCATATAATCGCACTTGCGCAACTCCGCTCGCATTAGTTTTTGAAGAATCAACATTAAAATATGTTTCTCCATCTGGACGTGTAATAAAACGGAAATTTACATTGACTTGATTATCTTTATCAACAGGATTACCAACAGAATCTTGCACTTCAAACGATAAATTTGCAGAGGAAATTCCACCACCATCTTGTATAGAAAGTACTGCATTATCACTTCCTTTATAAACAACTTGCCCAGCACTGGAAGATGGTTTTTGTCTTGCTA
Source organism: uncultured Bacteroidota bacterium (assembly GCA_937920105.1). Taxonomy (GTDB): domain Bacteria; phylum Bacteroidota; class Ignavibacteria; order UBA10030; family UBA8401; genus CALETH01. Next base: position 17,067 of record CALETH010000079.1, on the reverse strand, counting down.
AACTATCTTCCGCAGAAAATTCCGGTAAAGCCCGCAAAACCATTGCACCAAGTGCAACTTCTTTTGCAGTACTGCTGTACGTAAATTCAACAGTTGTATCTTGAAATCTTTCTCGTGAAAGTACTAATTTGGCATTCACTGCAGTTTTCGATGTAGCAGTAAAACTAATATTAACTACACCATCGCTACCAATAGAATCTCTACGAAATGGTTTATCTAATGTTGTAATGATACTATCCAATGGAGCAGTACCGTACGCACGTTTTACAAGCCCGGTAATAGTAACAGTATATTCAGTTAATGGTTGTTGGTCTGAACAAGAAAAAAGCATTGTGAGTAAAACAATGCTTGTGATAAATAATGGTTTTATGTTTTTCATAAATATTTTCCTTAAAATAATAAAAAAATCTTTTTGATGTTTTTAAAAACGTAGGGGCACTAATATGAGTTAATGAAACTATTTTACTAACATCATTGATTTTGTTATTGTATAATTGTTTGATGTGAGTTTATAAAAATATATTCCAGAAGAGTATTGAGATGCATCAAATTGTATTGCATATCTTCCTGCTTCTTGCATTTCATTAACAAGTGTAACAATTTCTTCTCCTATTATATTGTACGCTTTTAAATATACTTTTCCTGTTTGTGGAAGTTCATAATTGATGGTGGTTACTGGATTAAATGGATTGGGATGGTTTTGGGATAGGGTCATTACTTTTGGAATTTCCACATGTACTTCTATTTCTTTGCTATAGTGTATTTTTCCATCAGTATCTATTTGTTTTAAACGATACAGATATTTTCCAGCAGAAATATTTTTATCTGTAAATGTATAGTGGTTTTGGATAGTGCTTGTTCCATTACCATGCACAAAACTAATTTTTTTCCACTGCTGTTCTGATGACTGACTCCTGTATTCTGCTTTCTCAATTTCAAACCCAACATTACTGATTTCACTAGCAGTACTCCATACTAATTTTACTGCTGTATTTTTTGATGTTGCATTAAATGAAATAAGTTCTACGGGAAGAAAACCACCATTACCATCATATTTTGCAAAAAATGCATCCTGCAGACCACTACTGGTTAAATTTATTGCCCCTGCTCCAGGGTCAAAATCTACCGTTCCCTGAAAATATCCTGTTATATATACATTCCCATTTCCATCTACAATAACACTATTACCAACATCATCATTGGCTGCACCTACTTTATTTACCCACATGAAATTACCATTGGCATCGTATTTTGCAAAAAAAATGTCGAAGAAACCTGCACTGGTCAAATTTGCTACCCCTGCTCCAGGATTAAAATCTACCGTTCCCTGAAAATATCCTGTTACATACATATCACCATTTCCATCTACAATAACATCATTACAAACATCATCATTGGCTGCACCTACTTTATTTGCCCACATGAAATTACCATTGGCATCGTATTTTGCAAAAAAAATGTCTGCTAAACCTGTACTAGTTAAATTCACTACTCCTGCTCCAGGGTCAAAATCAACTGTTCCCTGAAAAGACCCAGTTGCATAGATATTGCCATTGCCATCTACAGCAACACTCTTACCAGTATCATCGTTAGTTCCGCCTACTTTTTTTGCCCATTGGGTAAAACAGGTTATTGGTAGCATCAAAAACAATACTATTGTGTAATAAGTAAAAAGTTTGTGTTTCACAGGTCTTTCCTTTCTTAAATTGTTTATGATAAGTAAATTTTTTTTCTATACAATCAAATTTTCAAACTCTTTTGCAGGAATGACTGTATAAAAAACGAATAGTGATTCTCTTACTCCACTATTCATCTACTTTTATACTCAATTACTTCTTCTTTGTGTTATTACGAATTTTTTTAATTTCATCTTCATTTATTTTGCGTTCTTTTGCAATAACACTTTCATTTTCACGCAACTTATTCGCAATACGTTCTTCTATTGTTGGCACTACTTCTGCTTTTAAAAGAATAATAAGTTCTTGTTTGATTTCTATATCTGCATCATAACCAAAAACATAACGGAGACCTAAAACCCACCACGGTAAATCTTTCAAAAATGGAATCCCACCTCGTTCTTTTTGTATACTTGTTGAATATAATCCACCAAGAACAGCTTCTTCTTTATCTATAAGAACAAGTTTTGTAGTAACAGCAGATTTTGCAATTCCACCGGTTGCATCACCACTACTATTTTCCGCAGCAATATCAAGGTCTATAAAACGATTACCATTACTTTCATAATATGTTGGTGTTACAGTAATAATAATACCGGTAGAAACAGGCTTTAATATATTATTATTTGCTATATCTTTTGTAGTAATAAAAATGTCTTTACCAACTTGAATTTTTCCCTGGTTTCCTGAAGTAACAACAACATTAGGACGAGAAATAACATCTCCTAAACTGTTTTTTTGAAAAAATGAAATGAACGCGGTAAGATTTGCAAAATTAAGAGCAGGAATAAATGTTCCAACAAAATTATTTTGGTTTTGTTGTTGACTTCCTCCACTACCTGTTGTTCCACCTGTGGTTAAATTACCAATATTTTTTGCACCAAATTTTGTTGTTGGTCCACCAGTAGTATCTCCAGAATATAAGTAATTCCAATTAATTCCTGTATTGAGTGATTTGTTAACATCTATATTAAAAAACACTGTACTAATTTTTATATCTCGTTTTTTAAAAACACTCTTAGCAACGGAATCTATTTTATTGGTAGGAATTGGGACACCAGCAGTAGTTGTTGTACCTTCTGCTTCAACCGGAAAAATTTTAAAATACTCTTCTTGTTCTTCATACCAATAATTTTTCTTACGAAGTACTTCTTCAAATGCTTGATACCAATACATATTTTCTATATCAATACCAATACTGTTGGTATCTTTGGGATACACCATAATTTTGTTATAATATTTTTTGCTAAAATCATTAAACAATGAAAGTGCTTTATCCAAAGGTAATGTTTTAGAAATAGAAACTAATTCTTCTGGTGAAAAAGAATCTTTAAAAAGTGTTCTCATTTCACGATTATTTTGTGCAGTGGCTAATTGATTGTAAAAAATACAAGCCAGAATAAAAATTTTTATCACGTTTTTCATTTTAGTACACCTTATTTTTTAAGTTATCAAATTGAATTTTCTTTTTTCTTACAGAAATAATACCACCATCATTAAGCGTAAATTCTACTTCGCTGGTTTCGGGACGTATTGCAGAAACTTTTCCTAAATACACTTCATCACCAATTTTTAAAGTAATTAATCTTCCCTCATCAGTCATCACCAATGCTTTTTCTTTTGATGTTGCTTTGACTGAAATTTTTTCTATGTTAAGAAGATTACGAACATTGGGTGGAGATTTTGTTAACACAGCCGGTTGAAATGGATTTCCAGTAATTGGTTGAGGTGTTGAATCCGGTTTCATGACTTGCATACTTAGTGCTTTTTCCGTTACACTATAATATGCTTGTAAATCCATATTATAATTTAATTTTATAATAGTATTTCCTGTTTGTTCATTTAATACTTCTTGTGATTGCAAACTTAGTGTATTTATTTTATATAACTTTCTTCCATTTTCAATTAACCAAATAAAACGAAAAATATTAGGAAATTCTGAAACCCCAGATAAACTATAAGTGTTATAACTTACCTTTCCTGCATCTTTTTTTCCTTTGTACGTCATATTCATTCGCAAATATTCTGCACCACTTTCATTAATAATATCACTAAGATAACCATAGGTTTGCGAAGAAAGGTCCATTTCCGGAATTTCTTTGGTACGATTATTCCAACGATGTAATGTTTCTCGCAAAGTATTTTGCATTGCAGCAATTGCTCGAAGTTGTGCAGTATTATCTTGTAACTGCTTCTCTATCTTTTTTACTTCGTCAAGTGTTTTTTTAATTTTTTTCGGTTGAAAAAACATGGTGAGATAAATACCAACACCAATCACGAGCAAAAATATCACACCTAATGCTATAGTATTTCTAATTTTGTAGGACACGGGAACCTTTTATTTTTTTTCAGAATCTATTTTTTCTACTTTGAATTTGAACTGATATATATCTTGACCTCTCAAACTATCACTCATAACAGATTGCAATGTTGCTTTTTCAAACATATTGGCAATTCGCGGAATCCTTTGACGTGAAGTAGTAAATCCATCCATATCCATTGTTCCATCCGCATTAGAAGTCAACTGTTTTATCCATAAAGAATTGACATCTTCCACACTTGTGGTAAGATGATAAAATGCTTTACTCCAACGATTGTAGTTTGGCACTGTAGAATCATACACTACTAATGCATTTGTATAACGACTATTTTCTGCAGTTAAACTATCTATCATCTTTTGTAATCGTTGGTTTTCTGCTAATTGCTCTTGTTTTTTTTGTAATTCATTTTGTGCTTTTCGCACTTGTTCATTCTGTGCTGTATAACGATTAGTGAAAATTAGCGTACCAACAAATAACAATGCCATTAACAAATATCCATGCCAAGCAAGTTTAAATATTTTTTGACCTTCTTTAAAACTATTGGGAAGAAAATCTATATAATGATAGGAGGGATTTTTTGCATCTAACACTCGCATTGCTGAGGCAATGGGGATTGCATATTCTGAAACAATTGTTTCAGCATTTTCAGAAAACTCACGAACGTCCAAAGTTGATGAGTAAAGATATTCAATTGGTACTTCTGAAAATTGCGGTGCAAGAAATGTTTTTAATTCTATATTTTTTGCTTCACCAGCAAGAAAAATTCTATCAATACGTGCGATACCCGCACTATCCTGTTCCAACAAAATTCTTGAGTATAATGTATTTTCTATATTAGGAGAAATCTTTCCTTCACTAATTACTGGAGCAAAATGGAAAAATTTATTTCCTTTCATAAAGATAAGACGGCTAGATTCTGCTCCTAAATACACAATAACAGAAGTTTCTTCTTCACCAACTTCATAATTTGCTCGAAACATATTCATTAATGCAATATCCGAGGTTTCTATTGCAGCAATTTTAGGAATACGTTTTCCAAGAAAATCTTTTACACTTTCCAATAATTCAATAAACGCCAACCCACTTTCACGAGTGATGGAAAGAAGTTGACCATCAGCAGCCTCAATATGTGCAACTTCATCTTCTGCTGAAGTTTTTGAATGAATAACGGATAATTCTTCTATTAATTTTTTCTTAAGTTTTTGACCTTCTAGACCAAAAGAATTTTCAAAGAGATGATAATATATTGTAGGTTCAGAAATGGAATAAATAATTTCATACTGACGGTTCGGATATTGAGAGAGAAGATTAACAAGAACAGTACCATTAGTTTCTGCACCAGCAGCAGCAGCAAATTCTTCTTGCACACCACCTAATGCATCAATGTCGCTAAATCCAACATCACCACCTTGGTCTGTTGCAACATTGGTATCTGCAGTTCGTTCCTCTAATCTTTTTACTAAACGAATGGAATTAACATCATGCAAAATAATACGCTTACCTTTTGCTGAAAGATGTGCATATTTTACATCAAGACCTTCAACAAAAAATGCTAAAACTGTTCTACCTTCACCTTTTTTATATGGCATGGATATTCTCTATAGTATAAATAAACATTATTTCAAAAATAAATTTGTTGAATTTAAAAATTACCCGTTAATACTACCACCAGTAAGAAGTTGTTGCATACGCTTTTTATTATTAGCATAAGCCATTGCATTTTCCAATGAAATTTTCTTCTGCACAAATAGTCTTTTTAAATCTTGTTCCATGGTATTCATTCCGATATCATTAGACTCTTGAATCATCTGATAGATTTCACCGGTATTATTGTTTTTGATTGCTGCTTTTACGGAAGCATTCATCAACATTACCTCACGTGCAAGTACACGTTTTCCATCTATACTAGGAATAAGTTTTTGCGAAATTACACATCGACATACATCAGCAAAACGATTTCGTACACGGTCTTGTTCAATTGGTGGAATTTCACCAATTATTCTATCAATACTTTCTACTGCAGAAGAGGTATGTAATGTTGAAAATACTTTGTGTCCACTATCAGTAATTTCTAATGCTGTTAAAATAGTTTCAGGGTCTCGCATTTCACCAATCATAATAATATCAGGGTCTTGACGTAACGCTTGAATTGCTCCATCTTTAAAAGATAATACATCTCTCCCAACTTCACGGTGACGAACGATACATTTTACAGATTTGTGTACGTATTCTATTGGTGAAGCAATAATAACAATATGCCCAGAAACGACTTGATTATTAACATCTATAATTGCGTCTAATGTAGAACTTTTTCCAGAACCGGTAATACCAGTAATAAGAACAAGTCCTTCTTTTGTTGCAGCAAGACTTATTGTTCTTGTAACATTGGGATGAAATTCAAATGTTTTGTAATTACGAATGCTTTGATTGATTGCTCGCATGTTTAATGCAAGAATGTCAAGGTCTAAATAGGCGTCAGCACGGAAACGAAAAGAACTTTCATCTTTTGTAATAGTATGAGAAAAATCTATATTTTTTACTTCATAAAGAATTTGTCTTTGGCGGGCAGTAAGAAGTGAAAGAATGATTGCATTGGTTTCATCAAAAGTAAAAGTTCCAAAAATAGAATCTGGTTTTTTTGTACCATGAATACGATACCAAATTTGTCCTTGCGAACCATGTCCACCCATATCAATATCCGAGGCATTGTTGGTAAACATATAAGAAAGTATTGAATCAACAAATGCACGAACAACGGCTTTATCTTCAGGAGAATTTTTTTCAATTAATTCTCCCATAAACATTTGCCGCTCTATACCTTGTGTATAACTTGGTACTTGCGAAATAATTCTATTAACAATTTCTTTTGTTTTATGCTGTAATTCTTGATTCACTAATTTTTATTTAAATTTTTACTTTAATTAATAATCAAAAGTATATGAAATTTATACTCTTTTTGCAAGATGGATTTTAAAACAACAAATTATGGTAATTATATAGATTACTTATATTGTAAATTTGTATTTTTACTTTTTACTCCAATCGTGAACGCATTCGTAATGGACCTATTGGAAAATATGGTGGTTCTTCTGTAAGAAGAAGTGGATTAAACAAAATAGTTTTATACCTATACCCTAAATTCCTATCACCATTATAAGTATAATCACCGTATCTCCTTAGTACTCTAGCTTTTCCAAAAATAAGCCCTCCATACACAATTACCCTATTATTTGTTGGTCTATAACCTGTAAACTCATTATCAATACCTTCTGCACCAAAACCACCTTTAAAACAAAAAATTGATGCATCTACCCTATAATTTTTGTTAATATGATAATTTTGATAAGAGGTATCATAATCTATATTCTCAGAAATATAAGTATTGTCATCAAGTTTTTGTGATAATAAACTATACTGGGGCCCTACTGTAGAATCAAAACAATTTATGGCATTTTTTTTTATTAATACATCCCAATAAGAAATAATACCAAACAATGATGTTGTGTCCACATATTTAATATTATCAAGCAAATATATTGAACCTCTGCCAGCTGCAATTTCTTTAGAAACAGTATATGGAGAAGAAACATTTGAAACAATACTGTATTTACCAATTACATTCTTAATATCAAGACCAACTTCTGCATCTTTAATGCAAATAACTCCATTGGAAGCAATACTACCCACATCACCGAAAATAATAGTTTCAGTGGAACCATTAATCTTTTGCACTATAAGTGTATTACCTTTTAATGATACCTCAACTTTTAAAACTTCTGTTCCATAGTAACTTGGATAATTTTCTGGACCAATATATAAACCACCATTTTTTGCTGCATTTTCAGTGTAACTTAAATCTCCTGGAAGTGGTGTATAATAATTTAGAGAACCTTGAGGAATAGAGGGGTCTGTGCCGTCAGACCAACTAAATGGTGACCTTATATCAGATGCCAACCCCATAACACTTCTTCCTTCATTATCTGTAGGAATTCCTAAATTTATAAATGCCCAACTATTTCTACATCCCAACCCATACCATGAAACAGCAACCGAAGAACGAATATCTTGAAGATTTTTAACATATATTTTAGGAAATGGCAAATTAATTATATCATAATCGTAATAATCATAATTATTGGCAATGGGTATTGTATCATTACTGTGAAAATACCCTCCATTATCAACTGAGAAAATAGTATCACCAGAGAAAAAATTCATTTCTCTAAACATTTTATCAGCAAAAAATACATACTTAGCAAAACGTTCAAAAAATCCTATTGATTTTACTGTATCTATAGCATTACTATTGCCTCGCCAATCCTTTCCATATTTAGCAGTGGTAACAATATTAATATATGGTTGACCGCCATAAGAAAATGTATCAATTTGTGTAGTTGATAATCCTTCATCAACAATAATATTAGAAAATCCTCGAAAGTCTTTATTTTTATATAGTTCTGTACTAGCAATATTTAATGCTGTAATAGCCATATTATGACGAGTGACTTTATCATATGCTATCATTGCATTTTCATATGCTTGTTGTGTAATATTAGAACGACTGACATTACTTATAAAAATAACAGCCGTAAATCCTACTACTAATAACATTGACATATATCCCATAAAAACCTCTATAAATTATATATTACTGAAAATCACCACTGTACGAAAAATTTCTTAAAATACCTTCCATATTTACTTCAACATAAATTTTATTTGCTGTATCTCGTTTTGAAATACCTAATATCATTACATATGATAACAGTACGCTTTTATTTGATGTTGATACTTGATATTTTGCATTAGTAGTATTTATCATCTCTGGTAATGGATTATATAGATAATAAGAGTTACTACCTCCACCTATTTCTTTTTCACGAGATTTATATTGATATGCATCTGCTGCTATAGCCCGTATTTCATTAAGCATTTCATCTTTATCTACTTGAATAGAGTAAGAAGTTACTATAGAGTAACTTATAGAAATAGCAATGCCAATTATCATAATAGCAAGAATTAAAAGTATGTTTTGTTGACTTCCCATAAAATTTCTCCTTATTAAAGATTACATTTCTTTTGGGGTTAATTTTTGTACTGCAAAACGATATTGCCATTCTGCACTACAATATTTTCTACTTGAATCACTATCTACAATAACATAGTTTCCTAATCCTATTGCATTATAGTTATCTATAGGAAATGGTGTTTCTATTTGTATATAAATTTCTGCAGATGATATTTTATATATATCTTCATCTTGTATAGGTTGTTGTATTTCTGTACTATCATTAAAGTATCGTACCTGAAACTTTGTTACTGATGCTATTTTTTCCCCTTTTTCATCCATATTAAACATTTCATCAGGAGAAATTACGCCTTTTACCAAAACTTTATCTCGAGGATTTACTGTAGTAGTATCATCATCACCCAATCTGTAAAATAAACAACGGTTTGATACAGGTGTTTTAATTCCTAAAATATTGGTATCTGCAATTATTAAATTAAAAGAAAAATCTTCACTTTGTCTATCTCTTCCTCTAACAATCCATGGTCTTGGGTCATAACCCACCTTTCGGATATCATTTTCTATTATTTGTGATAAGTTAACAAGATTTCTTTGCACGATAAGTTGATTAGTATATTCAGTTGAATATTCATAATTATCCATCTGCAAATTAATCATAATAAGTAAAAATGAACCAAAAATAACCATTGAGCCTAAAATATCTATAATTGCTTGTGAACCCATAATTGTTTCTCCTAAACCTGTGAGATTTTTAAAATTTTAAAAATAACTTTGCACTCTTGAAAAATGCAATGTATCTCCAAGTGTTGATTTTGAATACTCATCTTTTAAGTATGGACTGTAAACATCTATATTAATACGTTTATAAAATGTCCTATTATTATTTGCAGATACTATCTCCCACGGAGATTGCAATGTGTCTAAATCTACATATTCTACTTTTACAAAATATGTATAGGGAATATAACTTGTATCCATTCCAACATAATTCTTATAGTCATCAATATCATCAAAAGTATCTTTATTGGTAACATCTTCTCCTGTTTCAATACCCAAAGAATCGGCACTTGTGAATTCTGAGGAAGAAATAACAACCGCACTCTGTCCTTTTGTTTTTTCATCAAAAGATTTGAGTGCAATTTCATTCATCACATAACTGCCAACGCCAACAGCATGTATACGGTAATTGGACAAATCTAATGCTGCTTGATGGTCCATAGCCACTGTTCTAGTACCCACCACTAAACGTGTCAGCAACATTATTGCTGCCACAACCAACATTGTTTGTCCTAATCCCATAATTTTGTTGATTTAAAAATTTATTTTAATCTATTTGTTGTAAATTATATTTTCAATTTACAATTTTTCATTTTCAATTATTTACTCGTCTTCTACTGTATTGGCAATCACTTCTTCTAAAGTAGTCATGCCTTCTTTCATTCTTTCCATCCCAGAACGACGCAGTGTCCACATTCCACCTTTAGATGCTGCTTCACGAATTGCATTTTCATCAACTTTATCACCAGCATTAAGTACGATATTTTTTATTTCTTTGGAAAAATATAATGCTTCATGAATTGCAGCTCTTCCTTTCCAGCCACCATTACATTTATCACATCCAACTGCTTTGTAGAATGTATGTTTTTTTACATCGTCTTCAGTAAATCCAAATTTTATTAAATCTTTTTTTTCATCATCATCTAAAGGTTGTTTACATATTTTGCATAGTGTTCTAATAAGACGTTGTGCTACAATAATATTAATTGCGTATGCAATCAAAAATGGTTCTATTTCCATTTTGTAAAGACGTGCTACAGCACTGGGTGCATCATTGGTGTGAAGTGTAGAAAATACTAAGTGACCTGTATTTGCTAATTTGATTGCTGTTTCTGCTGTAACCTTATCCCGCATTTCACCAACAAGTACAATATCTGGGTCGTGACGTAATATCCCGCGAATGGATTGTTCGAAGGACATTTTGGGTCCGATTTTTAATTGACGTGCTCCTTTAATGATGTACTCAACTGGTTCTTCAATTGTCAACACATTTACCGTTGGGTCAATTACTTGATACAATGCAGCAATTAATGTTGTAGATTTACCAGAACCTGTTGGTCCTGTAAGAATAACGATGCCTTGTGGTTTGCCAATGGCTTTGTAAAAAAAATCTTTTGCTGGACCTTGAAGTCCGAGTTTATTTAAATCGGTAATAACTTTTCTATCATCAAGAACACGGATAACAACACTTTCAAATTTGTGTTTGAATTCTGTAGTTACGATTGGCATGATGGAAACACGAAAACGTAATGCATGTCCATCAATTACTCTTTGAATAAAACCATCTTGCGAGGCCTCGCGTTCAAATCTATCAACATTTTTTGTTCTATCTTTCACAACTGCTAATACTGCTTCAGGAAGAGTATTTTCTTGACAGTGCCACACTGCTAAATTTCCATCCACGCGAAACATGAAATTTGTTTTGTTGCCTTCTGCAGGAACAATGTGAATATCACTCACACCTTGTCGTACGGCTTCTACAATACACCCTTCAAACAAATTTACTAATGCACTTTTGTTAATTTCTGCTTGTAGTGCTTCTTCATCAACTCCGGCTTCTTCTGTTGGTCCGTCCAATGTAACTTGATTGTCTTCCAACATTTTAAGAAACTCATTTTGCTGTGGAACAACTTGTTCAATAAGTCCCTGTAAATCTTTTAGACGTACATACGTTACTTCATATTTTTTTACATTAAAATTTCTGGCGATAAGAGCGATGTTTCTATCGGTAGGGTCTGCACACAAAACAATGAGTTTATCGGGTTGTTTCTCATCAAACTTGAAGGGGAGCATTTTTGCTTGAATGAGTGTTTCTCTCACTGGTGCTGGAAGAGCATCAACAATTTTTTTTATAAAACCGACGCGTTGCTTATCGATAACTTCATCCGCGAGATAAATTTCACGAAAGGCGTAAATGTTCGCAACTTCACGAAATACTGCATCGTGGTCTGCTTTGAAATCTCCAACAAGAATTTGCCCTAAATTACGACGTTCTTTTTTATTGACTTCAGATTCTTTTACTTTAAGAGATTTTTCTAATGTTTCAAAATCTATAATGCCTTTTTTAAGAAGAGTATATCCAATCTTATCAGTTATATCAACATCTGCCATAACATTCCTTTATACTTTATTACTAAAGTGATTATAAAAAATATTTAAATATTTTTTATAATTGCTGAAATTTAGACAATGTACTTTAAAAAAATGAAAAAACAAAATGAATAAATGTGCCCGGCGTTTTTGGTTTCACCATGGCTGTTTCAGAAGAAACTACTGTTAATGCCGTAAGCACCAACATAATAATCATGGAAATATAAATCTGAATCATTTCAACAGCATTTTTCATTTTGTAACCAGTTTCTTTTTCATAATAATCTGCAACTTGTAAAGCAGTTTGTTTTACAGTTCCAGTTTCTGCACCAGCATTAAAACGACCTAATGCAGTTTTTGTAAAAACACCGCTGGCTTCAAATGCTTCTACTAATCCAACACCTTTTTCCACCATTAACGGAATTGTGATTGTTTTAATTTGATGTTCCATATATTTATTGTTACATGCTTCTGCTGCAGTACGAATTACCTCAATATTTTCTCCGGAACCACTATATAGAGAATAAAACACTCGACAAAAAATCTCTATTGATGTTTTATGAATTAATCCACCAACTACAGGAACTTTCCAAATATATTTACTGATAAGAAATTTTCCTCTTTCCGTACTTGCCCAACGAGCAAATGCTGCAATAGGAACAGCCATAGCAACAGTTAACAAAATAAAATTATCACCAATAAAATCACTCATCTTTAATGTGAATGCCGTCATTGGTGGCAATTCTATTTTAAATTTTTGAAACATTTTTGCTGTTGCCGGAAAAATATACATGATGTAAAAAAGAACTGCGAGAAATAAAACTCCTAAAGTAATTAACGGAGTTATTAAAGCACTTTTTATATCTTTTTTAAATTGAGTGTTACGTTCCAAAAATTTTGCGGTACTTTCAAAAATATCTGCCATGTTTCCACTTTTAGAAGCCAAGCCAAGCATGTGTGCAGTAAATTTTCCTAATGCCTTTTCATGCTTCATAAAAGATTTTTCACTGTCCTTTCCTTGTTTCAAATCTTGGTTAATTTCTTTAATCACATCTCGGAGTTTATTATTTTGTACGTCGTTTGCTAACATCGTCATCATATCATTAAAGGGAAGTTTTTGACGAATTAAATCTGAACTCACACGTACAAATGAAACAAGTTCTGTTGCAGGAATACTTCCACCTCCACCGATGGAAAGTTTTTTCCGCACATACATAACTTGATACCCCATTTTTGCAAGAGCATCTTGCACCTCTTGTTTGGAAAATGCTTTTTGTTCCCCATCAATTGGGGCTTCGGTTCCTTTTTTTACACGATAGATAAATGTTGTGCGTTCTTGCACACCGGCAAGTTTAAATTTTTTATCTTTTGCTAATTGATTTGCACGTAGTTTTGCTTCTTTACGATTTTCTGCATTGATAATTCCTTGAACTGGTTTACCACTTACAGAAACTCCTTCTACACGATATTCTGGCATAATGTTTTAGATAGAGAAATTATTTTTTTTATGTAGTAACTTTCAGATTTCGTCATTCCCGCACGTTTCCTCAATAAAAAAATTTGAGGACAAGTTTAGCGGGAATCTATTTTTCTGGATGTCCGATTAAAACATTCGGGCATGACATTCTTTTTATTTTTAACATTCCTCATACTAAAAATAAAAATGCGTTGTTAAGATTTTAAAAGATAACTCTTGTAAAAGAACTTAACAACGCTAATGTTTTTTAACAACTTATTTATTGGAAATCACCGGTATATCCAAAATTGGTTAATTTACCATCTGCACCTAAATCTGCAGTCACATTTCCATAGCCTTGTGCAGAAATTGCGGTAAAGGTTATAGCATCAGGACCTGTTACACTCGCAGAGTAATAACCATTTTCAGTGGTATCAAGTTTGGTTGGCACTGAATATGTTGTACCACCTTTTGAGTTATCATAAGCACCATAACCACCACCCATAGTTGCAGGACGTGTACGATGTTGATAAGCATTTGCTGCCAAGTTATTTAATTCGTTAACAATTCCATCTTTATTAGATTGAACTGCACCTGAACCAAACATTGAAATCCCAACCGCAATAGCGATACCGACGATGATAACTCCTAAAATGATTAGGAGAAGTTGTTGCTGACCCATAAGGCCTCCTGTAAAATTAATTTATTAATAGTTTGAGAGTTTTTCTCTCGTTTGTTATAACAAATACAATATGTGTGCCAAAAATATTTTGTTGGTTTTGTAGGGACAGAACAATGTTCTGTCCCTACTGTTTGCATAAATTGATTTTATATAAGAATTTTTTACCGATTTGATTTGGTAATTTTTACTGGTTTATCTCAGACTACAAAACTATGTGTTAAATTTCCCTCCTTACAAGGAGGGAATATAAGGGTGGTTGTTTTTAAAATTATGACACCCCTTGCCCCCCTATAAATAGGAGGGGAATAAATATTACTTTTTCAAAAAATCCCGTTCGTTGGCTCGGACTACTAATACTGGGCAATTTGCTTTACGGACTACTTTTTCTGCTGTACTGCCAAAAAGAACATGTTCCATTCCTGTTCTTCCGTGTGTGGCTACAATAATGATGTCTGTTTTTTTTGCTTTTGCACAGGCAAGGATTTCTAAAAAAGGTGCTCCTACTTGTACCAATGTTTTATATGAAACTGTACCGAGATATTTTTTTCCTAAATTTTCTAAATCTTTTTTTGATTTTTCTTGTAGTTGTTTTTCTATCATCGGGAAATTTACTTGTCCCAAATTAAAATCTGCTGGATAAATTATTGGTTCTACTACGTGGAGCATTATAATAGATGCATGAAATTGTTGTGCAAATGATTTTGCATATTGTAATGCTTTTATAGAATGTTTAGAAAAATCTACTGGAACAAGAATGGTTGAGATATTTATTTTTTTTGCGGATTGCTTTTTCATGATTTTGCCTTTCGTAATAATATAGAAAGTTGAAAGTTATTTTTCTATGATGGAGATAACTCTATGTGATATGAAACAAAATAGATTCCCGCTAAAAAAATGGGGAATGACTTAAAAAAATTATAAAAATGTTAACCACTGATGTGGGTCGTTCCCTTCGGTTACAACATCAAAAAATCTTTTTTGTAATTCACGAGTTATTGGGCCAGGCTTACCCTCGCCAATAATCATTTTATCTATAGAACGGATTGGTGTAATTTCTGACGCTGTTCCGGTAAAAAATACTTCATCGGCAACATATAACATTTCTCGCGGAATATGTTGTTCTACAATAGTAAAATTTGCATCATTGGCAAATTGCATTACTGTTGAACGTGTGATTCCAGGTAACAATGCATCGGAAATTGGTGGTGTATAAATTATATTATTTTTGATAACAAAAATATTTTCTCCGCTTCCTTCACTAATGTGTCCGTTAGAATCAAGTGCAATTCCTTCTGCATATCCATCAGCAAGTGCTTCCATTTTTATAAGTTGAGAATTCATATAATTTGCACCGGCTTTCGCCATTGTGGGAATTGTATTTGGGGCTAATCGTGTCCATGAAGAAACACACACATCAACACCTTTTTCTATTGCTTCTTTTCCTAAATATTTTCCCCACTCCCATGTAACGATGACAATTTCAATGGGACATCCTAATGGATTGACTCCCATTTCTCCATATCCACGATATACTAGTGGACGGATATAACATTGTTTGAGATTATTGGCTTTGATGGTTTCTATAATTGCGTTGCTTAATTGTTGTTGTGTGTATGGTATTTCTCCTCGATACATTTTTACTGAATCAGACAATCTTTTTAAGTGTGGTTCTAATCTGAAAATTGCTGAGCCATTTTTGGTTTGATAACATCGTATTCCTTCAAACCAACTGCTTCCATAATGTAAAACATGAGAGAGTACGTGTATTTTTGCTTCATCCCAATTGATGAGTTTTCCGTTCATCCATATTTTTTCTACTTTGTTTATTGGCATTTTTTTAGTGTAAGTTTTTAGTTGTTTTTCAAAAATATATTCCTAAAGGATGAAGTTATTGGTTTAATATAGTTGAATATATATTTATATTTTTTAATATTTGATTTCTTATTCAATTTCTTAATTTTTCCTCCTTACTTTTTAGACACACCCCTAAATCCCCTCTCACCATCACACTGTCCAACACACAGAGGGGACTTCTTTGGCTTCTCCATTCTGACTTCTGACCCCTGTATTCTGATTTCTAAATTTTACATTCATAAATTCTATAGGTTTTATAACGTTGTGCGTTCATCATTTCCGCTGCACGATTCATCATCACATTATCCTCTAATACCCAGCCGGCTTCTCCATAAAAATATCCAAGTTTTTTTGCTCGAGCTGCGGTTTCATAAAAAAGTACTCCGGCTGCTCCGCTTTTTTGATATTCAGGGAGAACTCCTAAAACAATAATTCGTGCTAAATTTATTTTTTTCTTTTTTGTGATTAGATGAAATAATCCGGGAAGGAGTTTTCCGTTAGAATTATTTTTTAGTGGAATGTTAATATCAGGAAGTGAGAGTGCAAAACCGATAGGTTTTTCTTTTGCTTCTGCAATGATAACTAATTCTGGCTCTACTATCATTTTTAAATCTTTGGCAAGAGCATCAAATTCTTCATCAGTCATTGGAACGGCTCCCCAATTATATGCCCATGCGTTATTATAAATTTCTTTAATTCGTTTAATTTCATTGAAAAAATCTTTCATGTTTAGCGAACGAAATGTTAAGCCCTCTTTTTTTCTCACTAAATCATTAAATCGTACCATTTTTTCAGAATATACTGTATCCTGTGTTAACAAATACGAATACAAGTCTTTTATTTTTGTAAAACCATAATTTTCTACAAGTGTTGGATAATATTCTAAATTGTATGGCATTAAC
>CALETH010000078.1 GCA_937920105.1 uncultured Bacteroidota bacterium | reverse complement strand
ATCTAGATGGAGTGCGTTTTTTCCAAATTGTTGTTTGATTGTTTTTAGTGTTCCTTCTAAAACAATTTTTCCTTTATTGATGAGACAAAGTTCATCACATAGTTTTTCTGCGGATTCCATTTGATGTGTAGAAAAGATGATTGCTTTCCCTTGTTGTTTTAATTCTTGCAAAATTTCTTTTAATAAAACTTGATTGAGTGGGTCAAGTCCAGAAAATGGCTCATCTAAAACAACTATTTGCGGATTGTGAAGTATTGCGGTGATAAATTGTATTTTTTGCTGATTACCTTTTGAGAGTTCTTCTACTTTTCTTTTTGCATGATTGTGAAGTTCAAAACGTTCTAACCATTTCATTGCTTCGTTACGTGCAACATTTTTTTGCATTCCTTTTAATAATGCAAAATAAAGGATAACATCAATGATTTTATTTTTTTTATATAATCCTCGTTCTTCAGGAAGATAGCCAATAATGTTTCGTAAAGATTCGTGAAATTGTTCTCCATTATAAGTAACTACTCCTTCATCTGGTTGGATGATGTTCAGCAGCATTCGGATGGTGGTACTTTTTCCTGCTCCATTGGGTCCGAGCATTCCAAAAATTTTTCCTTGTTGGATTTCTAACGAAATGTCATCCACAGCCAGTGTGTTGGTGTATCGTTTTTTAAGATTTTTTGCTTTGAGCATAATGGAGAATTAATAATTGAAAATTGATAATGTTTAATATAGAGAAGTGAATGAGAAATGGCAATTAGGTAAGCAGAATTTAGAAGCCAGAGTAATTGATTTAGTTTTATACTATAAAAAATTTTGTAATTATATTTACACTCAATTCATATAATTACTATAATCCATTGTCAAAAATACAAAAGGACGGATTTGTATCCCGCATAAGCGGGACAAGTCCGTCCCTTTTTTCTGGATTCCTGCTTTCGCAGGAATGACTATTATACTTTTTTCTGATTACTGGATTCTGACTACAGAAATCTACTTCACTACCATCATTTTTTTGACTTCACTAAATTTTCCTGCTGTGAGTTTGTAGAAATACATTCCTCCAGCCAATCTACTTGCATCAAATGTTGTTTGATAATAACCAGCAGATATTTCTTCATTCACTAAAGTTGCTATTTCTTTGCCTAAAATATCATAGACTCTCAATGTTACAAAATTATTTTCTGGTATTTGATAGTTTATTGTGGTACTTGGGTTAAATGGATTTGGATAGTTTTGGGATACTCCATATTCTTTAGGAACTGTAGCATTAATTGGTTTTACTGAAAGTGGGTTGTCACCTTTAGCAATACCAAATACTAAATGTTGATTTGGATTTAGATAATCACTACCTATATCAGTTCGTCGTACTGTTGTTCCTGTCCCATCTAAATGATTGCCAATAAAAGACCAATTCATTATACTAGGCGTTCTTGTTACCAATCGTAAATTAGCATTATTTATTCCTGAAATATTAGGGTCTGTGGCACTTATTGTAAAAGCTGCCCCTCCTAATGCTACATCAGAATATATTTCCCATCTTGTATTACTTACCATAGAAGTTAATTTATATCCATTACTACCATCAATTAAATTACGTACACCTACCGTATCTGATAAAGTCCCAATAAATGGACGTGTATAAACATAGGTTGATGTCAGTAAACGATAATTTAAAAAAGTAATTTGTAAAAGTTTTTGGTTATTTATTCCTACAGGAAAAAAATAATCCACATTAGGCAATATTCCTACTTTACGAGCAAGGTTGCCAATTACATAACCATTTACATACGATATTGCATTTTCTGTTGTATCAGTAATAAAAAGATTACTAGTATTAGTGATAATTTTTGCATTATTTAATTCCAATGTTTTAGTATAAATTTGATATCCTAATACTAATGTATCTGTACCAATATTTACAAGATTCATATCATTAATTATTTCTCCATCATTCATTTCATTGCTTGTAGTCCATTTACTGATACCAGTACCGCTACTAAAATAATTAATGTTTTTCGTTCCTACATAGTTTGGTTTTACTAATACTTTTGCTCCAAAATAATAAGAAGCAGAGCTAATAATCTTAATATTATTTGTTAAATTATTTTTTAAAACTCCTTTTACCATAGAAAAATTAGTAGTAGTAATAGAAACTTGTAATGTTAAAGTATCATTATTTGTAGATTTATTTATTATAAAATTTGGAATATTGCTTGGAAAATTTCCTGTTCCACCTATTATTGAATTTCCTGCTCCTTGTACAAAAGGAGATATTATTATGTTTGTTGTCCTATTAGTAAGTTCACCATCAACAATCAAATCCCCAGAAAAAAATAAAGAATGATTTAAAATTCTTGATGATGCATATCCAGCAGAAAATAATTTACCACCAGAATTTATGGTAATTGAGCCATCAACGGTTAATGATTTATTGCCTGCTGTGGTATCAAACTGTAGTGTACCATCTATAATAAGTTTTTTTGCATTTGGACTTATTATATCTATTGTTATAGTGTGGTTTGCCATAATATTTACCGTATCATTAGCACTTGGTACACCTGCTGGGCTCCAACTTGCAGAATTATTCCACATTCCATTTCCTGTACTAAATTTTGTTGTGGCAGAAGCAGCAGTGGCAATAGCAAATTTAAGATTTGAAAAATTAGTACCATCTATGTTATTACGAAAAACAATTGGGTCAGATGTTGTTCCAGTTGTTGGAAAATGTGTACCAGATAGTTGCCAGTTTGGTGTATTATTTTTTTGTATGATATGCAATAATGTTACATCACTTATTCCTACAAATCCGCTTGCTGTAAGAATTATCGAATAGTTGGCTCCATAATTTACACCGCTCATTAATTGCCAATACCCATCTTGTGCAATTGAAATAATTTTTGCACCATTATCATTTAAGGCAGATAATCCAACAGTATCTGGTGGAGTACTATTAAAGTTTGCAGTAAGATAACCCGATGTATTGGGAGTTGTAGAAAAAATTATCTGTATTGGTCTATAATATGTACTTGTACCTATTGGAAAAAGATAATTCACATTAGATTCCCTTCCTATATTTCGGGCAAGGTTCCCAATAACATAGCCGTTTGCCCGAGTTATTGCTGCACTTGTAGTATCAGAAATAGAAAGCGTATTAACACCTGTATTGACTATACCATTATTTAATACAAGTTTAGAAGGAGAAATATCATATCCTACTACTAATGTATCTGTACCTATATTGGCAACATTTAAAGTATTGATTATTTCTCCGCTACTCATTTCACTACCTGTTGCCCACTTTTTTATGTTAATATCATTATTATAATAGTAAATATTTTTTTTCCCTGCATATGTTGGTTTTGCTGATACAGTTGCACCAAAATAATAATTTACATCTTTCCCATCATTAATGGTAAGATTATTACTATTATTTAATACGCCTTTTTTAACAGTTAATGTACTGTTCATTGTTACTGGAGTTTGTAACTGTACCATATCTGTATTGGCTGCTTTATCAATACTCAATCCTGATTCAAAAGTTATTGGATTACCACTTATTACAGAGATTCCAGTCCCTTGCATTAGAACACTTAATTGTCCAGTAGTTGCATTGGTTGTTGTTACATAGGTACTTAGTGTTCCATTAACAGTTAAATTTTTTGTAATATTTAATGTATGGATAACTGTTTTATCACTAGTAGGAGAAACAGCCAGAAAAGAACCACCATTATTTATTGTAGTCGAACCACTAACATTTAGTGATAAAGAACCAAGAGCAGCTTCAAATTGTAGTGTACCATTTATTATTAATTCTTGTACAGTATCTTTAACATTTATTGTAATAGTATGACCTGCTGTAATAGTTACAGTATCAGTAGGACCCGGTGCTCCTGAAGGCAGCCATGTACCTGCTGCATTCCACGCACCAGTCATTACATTACTAGTTTTTTGTCCAGCATTGGTGTTTGCTGCTATTAATAGTAGTGCTAACACCATAAAAATTGTTTTGAGTTTGGTTAACATAAGGTTTTTCTCTTGTGAATTGTGAATTGTGAATTGTGAATTGTGAATTGAAGGTATAAAATTTATGTTTAAATGTCAAGAAATTTTATGCGTTAGGTTGATTATAGTCACAAATTTGTGATTATAATCAACAATAATAGTAAAACTGTAGATTTATAAAACAAAGAAAGGACGGATTTGCACCCGTCCTTTCTTC
This sequence comes from uncultured Bacteroidota bacterium, assembly GCA_937920105.1. Taxonomy (GTDB): domain Bacteria; phylum Bacteroidota; class Ignavibacteria; order UBA10030; family UBA8401; genus CALETH01. The sequence continues at coordinate 8,221 of CALETH010000078.1, read as the reverse complement.
TGGATTCTGATTTTGCAAAAATAATATTGATTATTTTAGCAACGCTTTTCTACTTAAATTAAGCCGACCTTTGTCATCAATTTCCATTAATTTTACTTCTACAATGTCTCCGGCTTTGAGTACATCTGCAACTTTTTCTACACGTTTGCTATCTATTTGTGAGATGTGGAGTAAGCCCTCTCTTCCGGGAAGTATTTCTACAAAGGCACCAAATTCCATAACTTTTTTCACAGTTCCGGTATAAACTTTTCCAACTTCTGGTACTGCAGCAATCTGGGTTATCATCATAATTGCTTTATCGCTTGCTTCTTTTGATGTTGCCGCAACAACTACTGTTCCATCATCTTCTATATTAACTTCTGCTCCGGATTCTTTTACGATGTTGCGAATATTTTTTCCACCCGGTCCAATCACTGCTCCAATCATATCTACTGGAATTTTGAGTGATGTCAATCGTGGTGCGTATTGACTTAGTGTTGTTCTTGCTGAATCTATAGTTTCATTCATTTTCCCTAAAATATGAAATCTTCCTTCTTTTGCTTGTGCAAGTGCTTGTTCGATAAGTGCAAAAGAAATTCCTTTAATTTTCATATCCATTTGAAATGAGGTGATTCCATCTTTTGTTCCTGCAACTTTAAAATCCATATCACCAAGATGGTCTTCATTTCCAAGAATGTCACTTAATATTGCAGTGCGTTCTCCTTCTTTTACTAATCCCATCGCAATTCCTGCCACTGGTTTTGGTAATGGAACACCTGCATCAAAAAGTGCAAGTGTTCCTGCACACACGGTTGCCATTGAGGACGAACCGTTGGATTCCAAAATATCAGAAACAACACGAACAGTGTACGGAAATTCTTTTTCTGTGGGAATGAGATTTTTTAAGGCACGTTCGGCAAGATTTCCGTGTCCTACTTCTCTACGTCCGGTACCAAGGCGACCAACTTCTCCTACGCTGAATGGTGGAAAATTATAATGCAACATAAATCGTCGTGGTTCTTCAGGAATGAGTCCATCGGTGATTTGTTCATCTAACTTTGTCCCTAATGTTACTGTAGCAAGTGCTTGTGTTTCTCCGCGTGTGAAAAGTGAAGAACCATGTACTCTTGGTAAAATTCCTACTTCGCTGGTGATTGAACGAATGTCTGTTAGTCCTCTTCCATCTAAACGTTTTTTATTTTGCAAAATCATTTCCCGCATTTCTTCTTTTTCTATATCATGAAGAATTGCTATGATTGTTTTTTCTTGTTCTGGAAATTGTTCTTTTAAAATTTCTAACGTTTTTGTTTTAATGGTAGAGTTAGATTCGGAACGTTGCTCTTTGGAAAGAACGGTGTGAACTGTTTTGCGAATTTCTTCTTTTGCGGTTTTGTGTACGGCATTCAATAATTCTTGAGAAATTTCTTTTGATAGAACAGCACGTTTTTGTTTGTTCACTGCTTTTGCAAATTCTTTTTGGATTGCACAAATTTTTTGAATTGCTTCGTGCCCGAATTTTAGTGCAGCAAGCATATCGTGTTCTGAAATTTCTTTTGATTCTCCTTCCACCATAACAATTGAATCTTCTGTACCTGCGAGGGTAACATCCATATCACTTTGTTGGAGTTCTGCGTGTGTGGGATTGATGAGCATTTCTCCATTGATTCTTCCTACACGAACTTCAGCAATTGGTCCATCAAACGGAGCATCGGAAACCATGAGTGCGGCAGAGGCAGCACATGCTCCTAAAACATCTGCATCGTTTTCTTGGTCTGATGAAAATACATTGACGATGATTTGTGTTTCGTTGTGATAGTTTTTGGGAAATAGCGGACGAATTGGTCTATCAACAAGTCGTGCAGATAATATTTCTTTATCACTTGGTCTTCCTTCGCGTTTCAAAAATCCGCCGGGAATTTTTCCGATGGCAGAAAGTTTTTCGCGAAATTCTACTTGAAGTGGAAGAAAATCTATATCTTCTTTTGCTTCTTTTGCTGATACGACTGTTGCAAGTACCATGGTATCGGCGTAGCGTACCATGACTGCTCCATCGGCTTGTTTTGCGAAACGTCCGGTTTCAAAGGATAATATGTTGTTACCAATTTTTACTTCTTTTGTTATGATGTTCATGATTTTTTATTTTTAGTTTTGAATTCTTTCTGCCACAAATTACACTGATTTATTTTTAAATTATATCAAGAAAAAAATACAATGGATTCCTGCTTTCACAGGAATGACATTATTAAAAATTTTTGCTTCTTACTTTTATTTACGGATTTCTAATTCTTGAATAATTTTACGATAACGTTCAATATCTTTTTTCATAAGATAGTTTAATAATCGTTTTCGTTTTCCAACGATTGTTAATAATCCTCTGCGAGAGTGATTATCTTTTTTGTGTTCTGCGAAGTGCTGCTCAAGTTCTTTTATATGTGCAGTGAAAATTGCTATTTGCACTTCAGGTGTTCCTGAATCATTAGCGGATTTTCCGTACTTCGTGATGAGTTCTTGTTTTTTTTCTTTGGTGATTGGCATAATAATGCTGCTCCTTGAAATAATGGTTAACTGTGATTTTGTAAAATATTTTCTATAATTATTTTATCGTGATTCATTTCGTTGACGAGTTGTTCTACATTATCAAATCGTTTTTCGTTTCTTGTCCATGCAATACATTCTAATGTTATCGGTTTATCATAAATTTCTTCTGAAAAATTAAAAATATTTACTTCTATTGTGCGTTGATGATTTTCATAAAATGTTGGTATTACTCCGATGCTCATCATTCCATCATATCGTTGTTCATCAATAATAATTTTTGCTGCATATATTCCATTATGTGGAATAAGTTTATTTTCTGGTGGTGCAACATTCGCTGTTGGATAACCAAGTTTTCTTCCACGTAAATCTCCACGCTGCACGATTCCCGAAAATTGATAATTATATCCTAACATTCTATTGGCAAATTGCATGTTGCCTGCATTGAGTAATTTTTTGATGAGTGAACTGCTGATGATTTCTCCTTCAACATTAATGGAATTTACCACAGAAACGGAAAAATTATACTCTTCTCCTAATTGTTTTATTTCATTAATTCCACCTTCACGTCCTTTTCCAAAATGGTGATTTTCCCCTTCAATGACTGTTGAAACTCCGATTCCTTTAACAATATATTCTCCATAAAATTCACGAAATGATTTTTGTGAAAATTCTTTGGTGAATGGAACGACGAACAGTATATCTACTCCTAATTTTTCTATGTGCTGAATTTTTTCTTCTAATGTTGTAAGATAAAAATATTTTGTTTCTGATTTCAAAATTTCTTTTGGGTGCGGATGAAATGTTACGACAACACTTCTTCGGTTATTTTTTTTTGCTTGTTCTACAACACTTTGAATGATTGCTTTGTGTGCTCTATGTACGCCATCAAAAACTCCCACAGTGATAACGGTGTTGGGATTGTGTTGAATTTCTGATAGTGAGTGTACGATTTGCATTTTTTAGTTTCGAGTTTTCTGGATTCCTGCTTTCGCAGGAATGACATAAAATTATAGATTGCTCATTATTCATTGACCATTGATAATTGTTCCAATGTTTTTGCTTCTGAAAGATGAAATGTTCCTATGCGTGTGCGTTGAAGTTGTGTGAGATAAGCACCGCATTCTAATTGTTCACCGATATCTTTTACTAATGAGCGTATGTATGTTCCTTTTGAACAGGTAACGCGAAATTGTACAAATGGTAATTTATATTCTTTTATTTCTAATTCTGAAATTACAATTTTTCTCGGATTTCGTTCTATGGTTTTTCCTTTTCTTGCTAATGTATATAGTGGTTTCCCTTTGTGTTTGAGCGCTGAATACATTGGCGGAATTTGTAGTTGTTCTCCAAGAAATTTTTTCAATACATCATTGATATTTTTTTCTGTAATGTGTTGATATGGTTTTGTTTCCGTAATTGTTGTTTCTGTATCAAAACTTGGTGTTACTGCACCGAGTTGCATTGTTCCTTCATATTCTTTTTCATAATCCATAAATGCTGTGATGGATTTTGTTTTTTTTCCTGTGCAGATGATGAGTAAACCAGTTGCTTTGGGGTCTAGCGTTCCTGCATGTCCCACTTTTTTGATGTTGCGAATTTTTCGTATTTTTTGCACAACATCAAATGAAGTAAAATCCAACGGTTTATTTATTAATAGAATTTCTCCTTCATTATTTTTGTCATTATCTCTTTCATCATTCTGCACCTTTATCATCCTTATGAATTTGTTGAATGAGTTTTTCTAAATGTTCTACTCTTTCCATTGAATCATCATAATGCAATTGTATATCTGGCGTAAATTTCAATGTAAGATGTGGTGCTAATAAACTGCGAAGATATTTTTTTTGTGTTAATAATTTTTTGAAACTTTTTTCTTGCAACTCCGCGTTTCCTAAAATGCTAATATAGATTTTTGCAATTTTCAAATCTGGTGTCATTCGCACTTCGGTTACGGTGATAAAACCGTACTCACTTCCGGTAAATTCTCTGGAAATGATTGTTCCTAATTCGTGTTTAATAAGTGATGCTACTTTTTCTGTTCGTATGGACATTATTCTAATTTTCTTTTTGTTTCTACAAGTTTGTATGCTTCAATAATATCTCCAATTTTAATATCATTGAAATTTTCTACTCCAAGTCCGCATTCAAATCCGCGTTCTACTTCTTTTACATCATCTTTGAAACGTTTGAGTGAAGCAAGTCCGCCTTCAAAAACTGGTATTCCATCTCGCAACACACGGATTTTATTGTTACGAGTAATTTTCCCATCTGTTACATAACATCCCGCAACTGCTCCAATTTTTGGAACTTTGAAAACTTGCCGTACTTCTACGGTTGCCGTTACTTCTTCGGTGATGGTTGGTGCAAGAAGTCCTTCTAACGCATTTTTGATTTCATTGATTGCATCGTAAATAATATTGTAGAGACGAATATCTACTTTTTCTTTTTCTGCAATTTTACGTGCATTCAAATTTGGTCTGACATGGAAACCAACAATGATTGCTTTTGAGGCAGCGGCTAAAAGAACGTCCGTTTCGGAAATTGCTCCAACACCTTTGTGAATAACTCGAATTTTTACTTCTGATGTAGAAAGTTTTAAAAGTGAATCGGCTAATGCTTCTACTGAACCATCCACATCTCCTTTCACGATGATGGAGAGTTCGTGAATTTGTTTTCCTTCCTGAATTTGTTTTGAAATATCATCCAACGTTACAAGATGTACTTCACGGAAATCTTGTTCTCGTTTGAGTTGTTGTCGTTTCAAACTTATTTCCCGAGAAATTTTTTCTGATTCTACAACAATAAATTGGTCTCCTGCTTGTGGAATTCCATCAAAGCCTAAAATTTGTACTGGTGTTGAAGGTCCGGCATATTCTACACGATGTCCGCGTTCATCATACATGGCTTTCACTTTTCCGCTGTAAATTCCTGCGAGAAATGGTTCGCCAACGTGCAGTGTTCCTTTTTGTACGAGAACGGTAGCAAGTGCTCCTTTTCCTTTATCAAGTTTTGCTTCAATCACAATTCCTCTTGCCATTCTTTTTGGATTTGCTTTTAAATCTAATACTTCTGCTTCCAAAAGAACTTTTTCTAAAAGTGTATCCATATTTTTTCCTGCTCGTGCAGAAACTTCTACGGATTGATATTTCCCTCCCCATTCTTCAACTAATACTCCGCGTTCGGAAAGTTGCTGACGAATTTTATCTGGGTTTGCATCTGGTTTATCTACTTTATTTATTGCAATAATGATTGGTACGTTTGCTGCTTTTGCGTGGCTGATTGCTTCCACTGTTTGCGGCATCACACTATCATCTGCAGCAACAACAAGAATTACGATGTCGGTAACTTGTGCTCCACGTGCACGCATTGCGGTGAATGCTTCGTGACCGGGTGTATCTAAAAATGTAACGTATTTTCCATTTTCGGTTTTTACTTCATACGCTCCAATGTGCTGGGTTATTCCTCCAGATTCTCCGGCTACAACATTTGTTCTTCTGATGTAATCCAACAAGGATGTTTTTCCATGGTCAACGTGTCCCATAACGGTTACTATTGGCGGACGATGTTGAAGTTGTTCGGGTGCATCGGGTGTATCTTCCAATTCTTGAACGGTAAATTCTTCTTCCCACTCTACTTGTAATCCAAATTCATCGGCTAAAAGAACGATTGTATCTTTATCTAATCGTTGATTAATGGAAACCATCATTCCTAAACTTATACATTTTCCCATTACTTCTTGTAATGGTTTTTTCATAAGATTAGCAAGTTCTCCAACGGTTACGTATTCGGTAACGCGGAGTTTTCCTTCAGATTCTTGTTGGGCAATCTCTCTTGCAATGGTTTCTTGTTCTTCTCGTTCTTTTTTTCGTTTTTTACGAAGTGCGGTACGTTGACGTACACTGGTATCTTCCATACCAGCAAGTGTGCGTTGTATTGCTTGGTCAACTTCCTCTACATTAACTTCTTTGATACGATTTTTTTTCTTTTTCTTTTTTCCTGTTTCTGTATCGTCTTCTCGTTCTACAGTAGTTTGTTTAGATTTTTCTACTTTTTTCTTTTTCTTTTTCTTTTTCTTTCGTTCTTCTATTTCTGCTGATGTTGGTTGTGAAGTTTTTCCTTGAGTTTGTTTTTGTTCTGGTTTTTCTTTTTTTAATTCAATTTTTCCTTTTACAGTTAAACCGATTCCTCTTTTGCTTTGGAGTTTTACTTCTCTATAAAATGGTGATGTTGTTTCTTCTGTTGTTTCTGGTTGTTCTATGTCTGTTTGTGGTTCTGCTTTTTCTCCTTCTATAATTTTTTGCTCGGGTTGTTTTTCAATTTTTTCTTCTGTTTTTTCTGGTTCTTTTGTTTCTACAATTTCAACTTCTGGTTCTTTTTGGATTTCTATTTCTTTGCGTTTTTCTTCTTTTATTTGTGCTATCTTTTTTTGATGTCGTTCTGCGATATCTTTATCTTTTTTAAAATGCACCATGATATCATTAAGCATTTCTTCATCTACAGGAGACATGTGATTTTTCACTTTGTATCCTTTTTTTGTAAGAAATTCAATAATGGTATCACTTGCGAGATTAAGTTCTGCTGCAAGTTTATAGATTTTTATTTTTTTCTCTATTTGCTTCTCTGTTTGTTTTTCTGGTGTTTCTGACATAGTGTTTTTTGTTAAAAAATTATTTTCAAATATTTTTGGACACACCCCTAACCCCTCTCTCCAACGCTAAAACCATCGCTTAAGAGGGGAATTTTTTAGAAATGACATTTAATCATTACTCATTTTTACTTTCTGTCACTTCTTCTTCGTTTTCATTTTCTTCGTCATCTTCTATTTCTGCTTCTTCGTATTCTGTTTTGATGAGTTCTACAATTTCTTGTACTTTTTCTTTTTCTATTTCTAATTTTTCAACAAGTTCTGCTATTGGTGTATTGATAACTTCTTTTGCAGTGGTGTATCCATTTTCTACAAATTTTGCATAAAGTTCTTCACCAAGTTCTTCTTTAAATTCTTCGAGGTCAATATCATATTCTCCTCCTTCACGAACGAGTTGAATATTATATCCACAAAGTCTTCCAGCAAGACGAATATTTTGTCCGCCTTTTCCAATCGCAAGTGATGCTTGGTCCTCATCGACAAGTACTGTTGCTTTACGATTTTCTTCATCCAAATCAACGTGTTTAATTTTTGCTGGCGAAAGTGCTCTGGTAAGATAGGTAACTGGGTCATCACTATAATTGATAACATCAATATTTTCATTGTGGAGTTCTCTTACGATGGCATGAATGCGTACGCCTTTCATTCCAACACATGCTCCAACGGCATCAATACGGTCATCTTGAGATTCTACAGAAACTTTTGCTCTTTCGCCGGGTTCACGAGCAATATCTTTTACTTCTATTACTCCATCATACACTTCAGGAATTTCTAATTCAAAAAGTTTTTCTAAGAATTTTTCATCGGTGCGAGAGATGATAACAACGATAGTGTTTGGTGTTCTTCGCACTTCTTTTATCACGGCTCGGATTGTATCTCCTTTTTTGTATCGTTCTTTTGGAATTTGTTCGTTGCGTGGTAAGAGAAGTTCTACTTTATTGTGCATTACAATAATATCACCGCGTTGTATTTGGTAGACTTCTCCAACAATAATTTCTCCGGTTGCATTAATATATTCTTTGTATGCTAATAGATCGGAAGAGCACACGTCTGAACTCC
>CALETH010000077.1 GCA_937920105.1 uncultured Bacteroidota bacterium | reverse complement strand
GTAAATTTTTTGAGATATGTTCCACAATATAACGAGGCACCTTCGATGTTTTGGTTTTCCAACACCCGTCCAATACTTTCTTTAGAATACATTTTTCTTCTTGCACCATCAATGGTAATACCATACGTTGTGAGAAATTGTACTGCATCGGTATATGTCATCACAGTGTTTTCATGCATAATAATATTTCCAACACGTTGTCCATACACATCCACCGGAAAGGCAACAAGGGTAAATTGTTTTCGTGCAGTGATTGCTAAATAGAATGCTATTCCTTTTGCATTTCTGGCAGCAAGAAGTTGTTCCAACGTTGTACGAGAAAAATACACATGAGTTCTTCCATTTTGGTGAGCAGTAAAATTATTGGTAGATTTAATTGCTTCTTCATCAGTGATGGGATTACCACCATTTTTTTTCCAATCAAAACCTGTTTTGTTGGGAAAGTAGAGTGCGTCGAAATTAGCAAGTTGTTGAGACGGAAGTTTTTCTGCTTGTAATGTGTTTTGTTGGGGCGAAAAATTTTTCGCCCGTACGGCTTCTGATGTCGTTTCTACTGGATTTTCGTTTTTACATCCGAAAAAAAACACTGTAAAAATTGTAGTAACAACGATGAGGTAGGTTTTCATAATGGTTCTCCTGTAAATAAATTCCTCTCCTAATGTTATAGGAGAGGAAGGTGAATAAAAAAATTATTTTGCTCTTGATAAATCAAAAAGAAGATATAGTAGTGTACCTGTAACCATTGCAGTAATAGTGAGATATGTTTTATCTATTGTTAATGAAATATTATCTAATGCTTTTGCTTTAAGATAATTAGCATCTTGTACAAGATAATGTTGTGTTATATCTCTTCCATATTGGTCTGTAATTTTTTTAACGTGAAATTTTTCTATTTTTTCATCAGAATTTTTTGTGTAAAGAAAATCTTTATCTGATGAAATAATAAAAATATCTTGCGAAGTTTTTCCATCTAAAAATTCTATTGTTACTTTGCGTGGTGAAGATTCTTCAATACATTCTGCAGATGGTGTACAGGATTGAAGAAATATTGAAAAAGTAAATACAACTGCAATGAGTGTTTTCATATTTTTT
>CALETH010000076.1 GCA_937920105.1 uncultured Bacteroidota bacterium | reverse complement strand
TGTTGTTATTCTCGGAATAGATTTAGAACAACGCAGAATTTCACTCGGACATAAACAAATTGTAGAAAATCCGTGGATTGGTTTCACCGAGGCCTACAAAGTCGGAACAGAAGTAGAATGCAAAATTATTCGTCTCATTGAAAAAGGAATTATTGTAGAACTCCCACTCGGTGTAGATGCATTCATACCACTTTCACAACTTTCACAAAATCCAATTCAAAATCTTGCAGATTCATTCCAAGTGGGAGATACCGTTTCTGCAACAGTAATAGAATTTGATGGAGAAAGTAAAAAAATAGTTCTTTCCGTCGTAGAATATTTACGAGGAAAAGAACAAAAAATTGTTGATGAGTATGTTGCAAAACATAAACTACCTCCAATTACATTACAAGATACTCTACCCATCCCTCCTACTGAAGAAGAAAAAGCAGCAGCCGCACTGGAAGCCGCATTAGAAAAACCAAAAGTAGAAGAGAAAAAAGAAACAGAAACAAAAAAAGTAGAGTAATAACATCATTTCCATGAAAATGGAATCTATTTTTTCAACAACCGAGAATTTTGCATACTGTAAAATTCTCGGTTTGTTTTTTTAGCAATCTTTAATTATTTATAGAGATTATTGAAAACTGTCATCCCTGAACGTAGTTAATCTCTATTCTCATATAAGTAGAAAAATAAAATTCAATGTTAAAATTATTATTATTATACAATTACTTTACGATAAGAAATTTTTTCCGTTCTCTCACACGAGGAGAAATATTGATAATAATTTTCCTCGCAACTATAGGTTGTATCTTTTCTTACGGTGGAATAACACAACTTATACGTCTTAATAAAGATTTTTTTCTTACTCATCATCAAACAATAAAAAATCTTCTACCACATACCATTGCTTTGCTCATTATTATTTCACGTTTTCTTATTCCTACAATAGAAAATTTTTTTTCAAAAATTTATTGCAATGAAAAAAGTTTTTTTGGAATTCTCCCGTTTCAATCTTCTGATATCATAAAAACTGCTATTACAATAGAAATCTTAAAAAGTAGCATTGGAATTTTTATTGGATTTTTTTGTACAATTATTTTTTCTTATGAATTACATTTTTCATGGTTTGCAACGTATTGGAATATAATGTTATTGCTTTTTTGTTGGGTAATTATTGCAAGTTTAATTTCTTTTAATTTTTCATTATTGCGTTTTCTTATATCTGCACAAAATAAATCATCAAAAGTTTTTTATTTAAAATTATTAATGATAGCAGAAATATTATGTTCTGTTGTTACGTATTTGATAATATTGTATTTGAGAATTGAAATAACAGATTATTTCCACTCAATATTAGTTCCAATATTATTTTTTCCAATAATAAGTATTATATTATTTTTTCCTTTTTTATTTAAAAAATCATCTG
>CALETH010000075.1 GCA_937920105.1 uncultured Bacteroidota bacterium | reverse complement strand
TATTTTTCGTTGCGTTTTTTAAGACTATTAGAAATAGATTCATCGTTTCCATAAAAACAATATGTTTTTTCCGCACCAGAAAATAATGTCATTTCATCTCCCATATTTACACGATGAAAACTATAATAAAAAGCGAATTTAGGTTTTAAATTTCTAATTCTCCAAAAAAGAAATATTCTATTTAAAAAAAAATTACGGCAAAAAAAATAATGAAATGGAATTATTTTATCAAAAATATTCAACGACTGTGCTATTAAGTAAGATTCTTTACGACAAACTAAGCACAATTTATAGTCTTTATAGTGTTTTTTTATTGACGGTAGATAACGAGCAAAAAATACTAAATCTCCAATACCATCTGTTCGAACAATGAGAATAGTTTTTGAATGTTTGATGGGAAAGAAAGAAAATGCAAGACGAAAAAAAGAGAAAAATATATTATTAAGAAATTTTTTTATTCTTTTAATCATTAAATAAATCGCTTAATCCACCGAGGTTTTTTATTGGAATATCCACTTTCTTCAAAGAAGAAAGCATTATAATAATGTCCGTAATTATAAATTACTTGTGCTAACGGAGATAAAATCTTTTTTTCTATTTTTTTTGTTATTAATAAAATTAATGCTTCTGTTATTCCCTTCACACTGGAAATAAAACAATGATATTTTAAACCAAAATACAATCTCCCAATAATAATTCTGATAACTCTCCACCAAATGTTTCTTAACAAGAAATGCATAAATAATATCAAAAGGATATTTCTACATATATAAAATTGCCTTCTTTTATCTATAATATTTTTTACTAATATTCTATTTTTAGGAGAAGCGATATGAATAATTTGTGCTTCTTGACAAAAAAAAATTGAATACCCTTTATCTATGACTCTCATAGAAAATTCTACTTCATGTTCATAAAGAAATAAAATTTCACTAAACATCCCTGCTAACGAAAAAATAACCGTACGAATTAATGCACCACAACCGATAAATGTAGTAAGGATTTTTGTTTCATGATAATCTTTAGTTTCAAAAAACTTACGGTTTTCATTCCATACAGAAAAAGCCGCCACGCCACACAACTCATTTTTCAACATCACATCAACACCTTTTTTTACTGCATCTTTTTCGGGATAACTATCATCATCTAACACCAAAACAAATTCACCTTTTGCAATTTTAAAACCTTCATTCCATCCGGCAATTCCAATATAGATCGGAAGAGCG
>CALETH010000074.1 GCA_937920105.1 uncultured Bacteroidota bacterium | reverse complement strand
CAGATCTGGTGACTGGAGTTCAGACGTGTGCTCTTCCGATCTTTTCATAATATATTATTATTGGATTTACTAATGCTCGTATAATAAAATTTGATGGTTCTACTTTGAGAATAATTGTTTTCTTTTTTTCAATTTCTTTTTCTCCACTTTTTGTTATTCTAAAACTAAAGTAGTCCAATTCATTTGGTACGGCAAGATTAAATTTTAGAGTTTTTCCTTTTTCTAGTTCATCCCAATTTTTTCTGACAAATGCATTTAAACCAGCATCAATAATAATAGGTTCTGGAATGATAAGAGTTTTTTCTTTTAGTAAAGAGTTTTTATTTTTACGTGAGATAAGTGTTATTGTGTCTTTTCTTACTTTTGCTCCTTCTAGATATCCATCTCGCATATCTTCTAGTTGAAATGTTGGTTTAAGAGAATCTTCTCTATAATCAATTTCTTTTTTTGCAATGACTTTCCCTTTCTCATCGGTATATGTTATACTTGAAGAAAGATGTTTATTTTCATAAAGCTCTCTATGGGTCTCTGTATAAAGATATTCTTTTGTACGTAAATCATACGCAGAACCAGAAAAAGAAATTTCTTTTATTTCAAAATTTCCTTGAAAAAGAAATATAAAAAATAAAAAATATATCATTTTACTTTCTTTTAAGATTAGAAATATTTGTATTTACTTGCTCTATTCTTGTTTGAGCAGGTGCATAATTTTTTGATGCTTGTTGGTAAAATGTTTTTGCGTTTTCAAAAATTTGTGCTGCATCATAATAGTAACCACTTTTTTCTAATAAATATCCTTGTTCTTCTTGCTCAACTCCTTGTGAGTATAAAATATAACTTTCAAATTTCCCTTCTTTACTATTTTCTAATCGCTCTTTATCCATAGATGTCAGACGGATATTAAGGTTTGCAACTATCTTTTTTACCATTAATTGCAACAAAATAAAAAAATCATTTTGTTCACAAGTTTGTTCATCTGTTTTAATAATTTCTCCAGTTTCAGTTTTGACAATTCGAATATCTATACGAAATTTGTCTCCAAATAAATTAGAAAATCCACCCATAACAAGAATTTCCGCATTAAGTTGATGACCAATTTTTTGCAGTGTAGTTTTATCTAAACTTTCTATTTCATTGATATGAAATGATGCTAATGATAATGCTACTTGTTTATAATCAATTACTTTTATTTCTTCAATCTTTGCAAGTTCGTCGGAAAGTAAAACTATTAGTCCTTTGGATAATGGTTCGAGTTTTTCTTTATCAACGACACTATTATTTTCAAAATATATTACTGCAATTGTATGTGATTGTGCATATATATTTTGCACAAAAAAGAATATGATACTGTAGAAAATAAAATTACTTTTTTTCATTCTTCCTCTTCTCCACCAGTTAAACGGATATACTCTTCTTCCGTCCATTGATTAATTTGTTCCCGTTCTTCTTTAGTAAGATTCGCTTTGGGATGCATGGTAACATAAATTGGTAAAGGCATTGAACTATCAGCGATACTTTCTTGTATCTCAGATAATTTTTTTATTTTTTTATTTGTATTGTAAGTTCCCCATTCTGAAAAATTAAGATGTTTACGTCCTTCATAAACATCTTTTGTTACTAACCAAGAAACTGGCACAATATAACTATACCAAGGCCATTGCGTTTTATTACTATGGCAATCTTGACAAGCATTAATAAATATTGAAGAAATATTTGCTGGTAATTGTGTTTGCGATTCTATTGAATTGCTTTCTATTACAACAGGATTTGTTTTTTCTGATTGAAAAAACTGAATTACAATAAATACACTTACTAATGAAACTACAATCCAAAAAAATATTTTTTTCATAGATAGTTTACTATTTTAGTTTTTATTTCACTGCATCCAATAAAATTTCTGCAATATCTTTTACTTGAACTTTTTCTGATGCTTCTTTTGCTTTCACCCCATCATTCATCATCGTCATACAAAATGGACACGCAGTACCAATCGTTGTTGCATTGGTAGTTAATGCTTCTTCTGTTCGCTCTATATTAATGCGTTTTCCAGTATGTTCTTCCATCCACATTCTTCCTCCGCCAGCACCACAACATAAGCCTTTATCTTTTGAACGTGGCATTTCTACAATATCTAATCCGGGAATATTCATGAGTGTTTCTCGTGGAGCATCAATAACATCATTATAACGTGCAAGATAACAAGAATCATGATAGGTTAGTGTTTCCATTTTTTCGTTGGAGATTTTAAGTTTTCCATCGTTCACTAAGCCCAATAAATATTCTGTGTGATGAATGACTTCATAATTTCCACCAAACTGTGGATATTCTTTTTTTAATGCATGAAAACAATGCGGACATGTTGTTACAATTTTTTTAATGTTGTAACGATTTAGTGTTTCTACGTTTTCTATTATAAGCATTTGTGCGAGATATTCATTTCCCATTCTACGAGCAGGGTCGCCTGTACACTTTTCTTCCAATCCCAAAATTGCAAATTTAATTCCTGCTTGCTGCATAAGTTGAGAAAATGCTTCTGTTACTTTACGATAACGAGCATCAAATGCACCAGCACATCCAACCCAAAAAAGAATTTCTACATCGTCATTTTTTTGTGCCATTGTAGTAATATTTTTTCCTTCTGCCCAATCTGCTCGCGATGAATGACTAAATCCCCAAGGTGTAAAGTTGCGTTCAAGATTTTCAAATGTTGCTCGCAATTCTGCTGGAAATCGTGACTCGTTCAATACTAATCCGCGACGCATTTCTACAATTTCATCAACATGTTCTATCATTACGGGACATTCATAGACACACGCCATACATGTTGTGCATGCCCACAGTTCATCTTCAGTAATATATTTATCTAATAATGTGTTTGCAGCAATTTCAGGATTTGCTTCTACTGTTTTGGAAAGTATATATGGTGATTTTTCGGTTGTGCGGCGACGTGTATCAACAATAATTTTTCGCGGAGAAAGTGGTTTGCCTGTGAGATTTGCTGGACAAACGGATTCACATCTTCCACATTCTGTGCAAGTGTATCCATCTAATAATTGTTTCCATGTTAAATCTTCAACATCACTCACACCAAATTTTGTGAGTGTTTCATCTTGTAAATTAACTGGTTTTAATGCACCACGTGGTTTAAGATTAGAAAAAAATACATTTGGTACGGATGTTAATACGTGAAGATGTTTTGAGTATGGTAGATAGTTTAAAAATCCCAATACTAAAATAATATGAGACCACCAAAAAATTCCTTCCCAAATATGAATGGAAGATGAAGTGGTGAACATTGTGGAAAGTATTGATGAAATTGGATATTGCATTCCAGCAGAATACATTCCGCCAGAAATTCTTGTAGCATTTTGAAATAGTGTTGATGTTACAATACAACATATCCACAGCAAAATCATGGCAGCGTCAAATTTTCCATGAGTATCAACTTGTAAGCGTTGTACTTTGGTGATAAATCTTCTCCACAATGAAAAGAAAACGGAAACGATAACTATTGCACAAAAAATTTCTTGAGAAAATGTAATGATGGAATAAAATGTTCCTAAAAATGCAAAAGAAAAATGTCCTAAAATTCCTTCAAGTATGGATTCAATAACAACAAGTGAAAGTGCGATGAAACCCCAAAATATTGCAAGATGTAAAATTCCTGCTAATGGGTCTCGCAAAAGTTTTGTTTGCAAAAATGCGATAGTGAAAACTCGTTTTAATCTTTCAGGAATATTATCAAATCGATTTTCGGGTTTTCCTATTTGAAGTGTGGTGATGAGTTTACGAATGCTGATACTAAAAACGATTAATGAGGTGAGAAAAAAAATGGTAAAAAGTATAGTCTGCATAATGAATGAAAAAATATTAGATTTTACACCGTGATTGCTACTAACTCCTTTTGTTCCTTGATATAATATACATTACTTCCTCTAATAAAAAAAGAATCCGGAACTGGATATGGTGTTGATGAATGAAGAATTTCGAAGTATAAAAGTTTTGTTGTCTCTTTTTCAATGATATAAAATGTGTTTTGCAAACTCTCTTTATTTTTTGTGTAGATATTACAAAAAAGTTTCCCATTTAAAAAAATATATTCACAGTGTTCAAATATATGAATATCATTTTTTTTGAAAAAATTTTCAACAAATATTTTGTCTTCAGAATTTTTATTGAAGATTTCTGAAAAAATAATATTTTCATTTTTTTTTTGCATTTCCTTCCAAAACGGCTCTACACTTTCTTGAAGAATATCACCAGTTTTTATATCTAACTTATAAAACATTCTTTTCTCAAACATATCACGAAATCCGTACACAAAATTTTCATCAGCAGATAAAAAAATACAAAGCATATTTTGCCAAAGTACTTTTCCAGTCAAAAGTTCTATTGCAATAATATTTTTATGTTCCGGCATATCTGGTTTTCCAAAATTATGAAAATAGATTTTATCACCAACAATGGCTTCAATACCAATCCACCATTGCTCATCAAGAGTGAGGTTTTTCCATAAAATTTTACCGTTTTTTTCATCTATACAAAAAAAGGATGTTTTTTTATTGGTAACATCTCTTTCTTCTCCGACTAAAAAATTAGTGTCAGAAAATAAAATCCTCCATAGAATATTTTCAGAAGAATATTTCCATACCGGTTGTATTTTTTTAGTAAAAATAGATTTTAGCATTTTATAATGTACATAAAAAAAGCAGTGTATCATATACACTGCTTTGTAGATTTAGCCACAGATTCCACTGATGAATACAGATTTTTAATTCATATCATTCGTTGTTATTTAACAAACAACATTTTCTTTACTAATACAGAACGATTATTCGGATTATTTTTTGGTGTCACTTCTAAACGATAAAAATATACACCACTTGCAAAACCATCTTTACCAATATTCCATAATACAGTTTGTGAACCAGCAGATTTTGTTCCTTCATCTAAAATAGCAACAAGTTGTCCTGCAGTATTTAATACTTCCAATTTTACAGTACTTGCTGTTGGAAGTTCATATTGTATTTTTGTACTTGGGTTAAATGGATTGGGATAATTTTGATGCAAAACTATTTCTTTTGGTACAAGATTTTTTTCATCGTTTACAGATGTTGCTGCTGTTATGGTAACTGCAAATTTTGCTGCATGATTCCATTCATCTCCAACATCTGCCCCACCACTGTTATTCACAACATTCCCTGTAGCGTATAATGTATCTATCCCTGCTGCACTTGGTGCTGTATATTTAAATGTCCAAGATACATTTTTTGTATTAGTATTTAAACTTTTTTTGCCATTATGTGTTAATTCTATAAAGTTACCTGGCTGTACTGTTCCACTTTTCACACCATTATCTGTACTACTTAAACCTGCACCACTTTTTGTAGCAACATTAAAACCGCCACTCTTATTTGTAAATGTTGGAGAATAGGAAAGTGTAACTGTGTAATCTCCTGTTTGATTAGTAGTTAATGTATTCGGACCTGTTATGGTTACTGTTGTATTTGTACTTGCTGGATTTGCTGATTGTCCAGCATGACAACCAACATTACCACATCCTGGAGCTGCTGTATATCTCAATGTCTTTTGAAAAATCCCACCACTACTCGCATATGCCAGTGATATACTGATAAAAGTAAACATGAGTAATTTTTTCAACATTATACTTCTCCTATAAAATTATGAATAAAAATTATGTTCAAAATATAAGATTACAAAAAATAATATACAACAAAATTCTTCCGTTTTACAAAAGGGTTTTGTATATTGTGATAAATATCATGCTCTCATTACAATAATTAAAATTTATGCAAACCATACATTTCCGAGATAAAAATCTTTACTCTATTTGGGATAAAATTCAAAACGGTACGCGTCTTTCTTTAGAAGATGGATTAACACTTTTTAATTCCAACGATATTATCTCTATCGGAAAAATGGCACACCACATTCAACAACAAAAAAGTGGTGATGCTGTCTATTATGTAGTCAATCAAAAAATTGAACCAACAAACATTTGTGTTCTTTCTTGTAAATTTTGTGATTTTGCTGTAAAAAAAGGTGCTGATGATGCATACGAAATGACCATTGAAGAAATCCTCAGCAAACTTACTTCAGAAATTCACGAAGTCCACATCACTGGTGGTCTACATCCTGAATGGAAATGGGATTATTATTTAGGAATGGTTCGCGAAATAAAAAAGAATTTTCCTAATACGGATGTAAAAGCATTTACTGCTGTAGAAATAGATTTTTTCCACAAAAAATTCAAAATGCCAATTGAAGAAATTCTTCGTCAACTAAAAGAGGTTGGACTTCGCACAATGCCCGGCGGCGGAGCCGAAGTTTTTTCCGAACGCGTACGCAAACTTCTCTTCAATCAAAAAATCGGAGCGAAAGCATGGTTTGAAGTTCACAAAACTGCACACAAACTCGGCATTCCAACAAACTCCACTCTTCTTTACGGACATATTGAGACTTATGAGGAACGTCTCACTCACATGCTAAAGTTACGTGAAGCACAAGATGAAACCAACGGATTTCTTACCTTTATACCACTTGCCTTTCAACCGGGCAACACTGGAATAAAACCAAAAAATGATTTTACTTCTGCTATTGAAGATTTAAAAACTATTGCCATTTCCCGTTTAATGTTAGATAATTTTCCACACATCAAAGCATATTGGGTAATGTTGACTGAAGAAGTTGCATCCGTTGCATTAAATTTTGGTGCTGATGATATGGATGGTACAGTTGGTGGAGAAAAAATTGCTCACGATGCAGGAGCAATAAGTCCCATGAAAATGGCAAAAGACCAACTCATCAAAATTATTAAAGATGCAGGAAAAATTCCGGTGGAACGAGATGTGTATTACAATCCACTAAAAATTTCTACAGAAAATGTGATTGGAAAAATTCCTTATCTCAACTCTGTCCCCTTTTATGAACATTTTGAAAAACGTCAATTTAAAATTCTTCCCATCGCACCACGAAGAATGGGAGAACTTGCAAGAAAAAATCAAATTGATGCAGGACTTTTTTCTTTGATGGATTATTTTGCTCAAGAAGATTCTATGGAATTGATGAACTACTGTATTGCAACACGAGACCAAGTAAAAAGTGTTATGCTTTTTTCTAAAGATGGCTGGAAAGATTTAAATGGAAAAACCATTGGAATTACCGACGATACTGCAACATCGGTACGATTATTGCAAGTTATTCTTGAGAAGAAATATCAAATCAAAGCAAACTTATTGCGTTTGCACTCTGGAATTAATAACTATGATAATTTTGAAGCCGTATTACTTATTGGAGATGATGCTTTAAAACACAATAAATTTGGATTAGAAGGTTTTGAATTGGTTTTTGATTTAGCAAAAGAATGGTATGACTGGAAAAAATTACCGTTCGTTTTTGCTGTATGGGCATACAAAAATTCCATTTCTTTAGAAAAGAAAAATGAATTGGAAGAAATTCTTAAAAATTCTTTACAACAAGGTGAAACTAATTTAGAAAATATTGGTTCACTTCATGCACAACATATTCATCTTACACCAAAAGAAGCAAAAGAATATTTGGAAGGATTTAATTACCGTCTTGGCGAACGCGAAAAAGAATCAATGAAAATATTTAAAAATCACATTACCGAACTCATATCAATTTTACAAACACAATAAATTTTATGGACGCTGCTTTAGAAGAAAAATTTCAAGAAATCATTCAGCAAGGTGAAAAACTATTGCCTGAAGGCGGAATGGAAGCATCCGGCTATAATGCCAAAATGCAAGGGCAATATTTGCTTTGGCGAAAAAGTTGTCTTGAAGTTATCCAAAAAATTGGCGACTCAGGCACTGAATTGCGAGCAAAAATTATTAATGATGAAAAAGGAACATATTTTTATCAATCTTCCGCTCAATTCATACTTGATATAGTCAAACAAGCACTTGTACTTGGTAATGGAAAAGTTTCTTCAACACCAACAGAAATACCAACTGAAAAACCAATCGAAAAACAAGAAACTTCTCCACCGGTTGAAAAACCGAAAGAAACTATAGTAGAAAAACCAATTGAAAAACCAAAACCTGTAACTGAATCTCCAAAAATAGTAATCAAAATTCCAAAACCACAAGAAACACCAAAAGTACAATTAAGACAAGAAACTATAAAAACAGAAATACCAAAAGAACAGCCAAAACAAGAACCAGTAAAACAAGAAATTCCAAAACCACAAATAAAACAAGAATTAACTTCACAACCAAAAAATATTTCAAAACAAGAGTCAACTATGAATGCACAAAGAGTTTTAGTAGTAACACCAGCCAACCATCAAATACAAGGTCAACTTGCATCATTCCTAAAAGAAATTGGAATTGAAATTGTTATTTATCAACGAACGGAAAATGTAAGTGAAGAACTTATCACTTTTGTAGAAAGTCATACCGATGTGAAATTTGCATTTTACCTCTTCACCGCTGCAGAACTCAATACAATGTTTGAACTTGGATATTTGGTAGGAAAATACGGAGCAGGCAAAGTGTGCTGCATCTATACAAAAAATGCACAACTTCCCAAAAGCATGCCGGGAGTTTCCAAAAAAGAAATTACACTAAAACTTGAAGAAGTTAGTTTAAGTTTGATTAAAGAATTAAAAGCGGCTGGATATGCTGTTGCGATATAAAAAACACTTATAATAGAACACTGATTCTTTAAGATTATTACGATTCTCACTGATTATAAAATCATAGTTAAAAACCATGAACCTCTCTTCCCTTTACACAAAAATTCGCAACGAACAACGTCTCACACAAGAAGAAGGATTATTTCTTCTCCAAAAAGGTGAACTCTTAGAACTTGCAGATTTAGCAAATGAAATACGATACAGAAAAAATCCAAAACCACAAGTAACATTTGTTGTAGATTCAAATCCAAACTACACTAATATTTGTAATATTGATTGCATTTTTTGTGCATTCTACAGACATCCAGGCGAAGAAGGTGAATACACTTATACTGTAGATTACATGCTGCAAAAATTTAAAGAATCTGCAGTGAAAGGTGTAACAACAGTATTATTACAAGGTGGAGTAAATCCCGCAATTCCATTTGAGTATTATCTTGAATTAGTAGAACGCACAATAAAAGAAGTTCCAGAAATTCATCCGCACTTCTACTCCACTTCAGAAATTCTTGGAATGGCAAAAATTTCCGGATTCACGGTTACGGAAGTTTTAAAAAAATTGTGGAATGTAGGTTTACGAACAATTCCCGGAGGTGGTGCTGAAGTACTTTCCGATAGAGTAAAAAAGAAAATCAGTAATCGCAAGGGAACTTCTGCAGATTGGTTGGATGTGATGCGAGAAGCACACAAAATTGGATACAAAACTACCGCAACAATGATGTATGGACATTTAGAAACTGATGAAGATATTCTCATTCACCTTGAAAGCATTCGTCAACTTCAAGATGAGTATAATGGATTTACCGCATTTATTCCGTGGAGTTTCAAACCCGGAAACACTCCGTTAGAAAAAATTATTCCACACTACGCAACTTCAACACGATATTTACAAATGCTCGCCTTCTCTCGTATTTATCTTGATAATTTTCCACACATTCAGGCATCTTGGTTTTCCGAAGGAAAAAAGACGGGACAAATTGCTTTGCATTTTGGTGCTGATGATTTTGGTGGAACGTTGTTGGAAGAAAATGTTCATGCTGCCGCAAATTTCATTAATAAAACCAATACTCAAGAATGTATTCAACTCATTCACGAATCTGGTTTTGATGCTGCACAACGCGGAACGTTGTATGAAATAAAAGAAATATTTTCAAAAATAAAAGCAGCATGAAACTACTGTACTGTTTTTTTATTAGTACTATATTTTTATTTACTTCTCGAGCAGAAAACAACGATTCGCTTTTTATTGTTAAACAAAATTATATTAACCTGCAAATAGGATATTTACATCGTGGGAATAGAGACTACTTAGTTTCACCTCTAAAATATACAGGTTCATCCGCTACATTTTTAACATCATATTCCTACACTGGCACTTTACATCAACACAATGCAGGTATTTCATATCAAAACACCTCTTTACATTCAATAACACAAAATATCAAAAATGAATTAGGAGGAAATTTATTTTACAATTATCATCATTATATTAATTCTCCTTTTTCCAAAACTAATTTCTTTAGTGGTATTAGTTTTGATAACGTAGGTATTATAAGAACTTCAACATATTTTATTTCTCCTGAAAATTCTTCTTCAATAGGAGAAACCGTAACTTTTGAATTTGTTTCCTCACTCTGTTTTGCAGAAAAATTTGAATATCTCATCGATAATAAGCAAACCCTTTCTTTATCCTTAACTCTTCCGTTCCTTTCATACATTATCAGACCTGAATACAATGTATGGGTAAATGCTGATTCCGAAACAGATTTATTAAAGACAGGTAAATTTCAAACACTAAAGACATATCAAGCATTTTCTATCCTTGCAAAATATCAAACAACAATATCAGAATTTATTGGAATCAATGTTGAATATTTTCTTTCCGTATCAAATTTCACACATCCACAAACAACAACAACAACGTCAACAAAACTTTCTACAACTCTTATTATTCTTTTTTAAAAATGATAATAAAAAAAATTCTTTATTCTACTCTATTTTTATTTTCTCTACTTTCCATCTTTGGTTGTGCAGATATTTTTTTACCGAGTGATAAAGAAAATTCACCTGTGCAAAATTTTGAACTACTTTGGGATGATTTTGATAAAACATATTCTTTTTTTGAATACAAAAAAATAAATTGGGATTCCCTACATGCTGTCTATAGACCTCAAATTAATGACCAAACAACAGAAACCCAATTATTTGAGATATGTTCCTCCATGCTTGACCATCTTAAAGATGGACATGTAAATATTTATAGCACATTAAAAACATATAGTTATACCGGATGGTATGATAAATATCCAACGAATTATTTATCAAATAATATTACTAAATATGTAAAAAATTATAAAATTTCTGGAGCATTACAATATGGAAATATTAATGATTCTATTGGATATATTTACATTCCATCATTTTCCAACAATAAAAATTATTCTGCAATAGATAATATTATACAACAATTAAATACTTGCAAAGGTATAATTATTGATATAAGAAATAATGGCGGCGGAAGTGATATTAATTGCATCACCATAGCAAGCCGTTTTATGAAAGAAAAAAAATTGTTTCGTTATACCCAATGGAGAAATGGACCAAAACATTCGGATTTTTCAGAAAAATTTCCAGATTATATAGAACCAGATGGCAGTTTTCAATTCACAAAACCAATTGCACTTTTAACTAATAGAAAATGTTTTAGCAGTGCAGAAGGTTTTCTTCTTATGATGAAAACAATGCCTTATGTTACTGTTATTGGAGATACTTCAGGAGGTGGCTCAGCAAATCCCATTTTTAGAGAACTACCAAATGGATGGGTCTACAGAATTCCTCGTTGGATTGAATATTCTTCTGCTATGACAACTTTTGAAGGCACAGGAATTTCACCTGATATTCCTGTATGGATTAATGCTGAGGATTCATTAGCAGGAAAAGATACAATACTGGAAACAGCTATACAATTTTTGAAAGAAAAATAAAATCCCTTTCTAAAAAAACGCTCTCACCTCTGCTCGCAATGTATGAATTGCTTTGCGTTCCTGTTCAACTCTTCCATTATATTGAACCATTGCCTGAAGATTTTGAGAAATTCTATAATCAAAAGAAAGATTCCACAAATACGTTTTTCCTACACTTTTTCCATTTGTTAATTCAAACAAAAGAGCATAATTCAACGGTGCATTTTTAACTTGAACCTCTTCACGAGAAATTTCCGTTCGCAACTGCCCTACTCTTTGAAAAGAAAAAATTGCTCGTATTGATTGACTATTAAAATCTGCAAATGGTGGAGATTTTTGAAAAAAATCTTCTGCACGCGAAGTTTCCAACACAAAACCCATATCAACATTTTTCATAAGTCGATACGTCCAATCAGAAATAAATCCATTAGAAGTAATTTGCCGAGAACGAGTACTATTTTCCGTATAAATATTATTTTGTTTATTCAATACATCAATTTGTGATGTAATATCTTCTGCAACTCGAAAACGAATTCGCACAGAACGTTCACGATTATACGATGATTCTGTTCCCGAAGTAAATTGACTTAGTCCTCTTTTCTGAAAAAATCGAAACCGTAAAGAAAAATCTGTTTTATTTTCAAAAAGAAAAACATCTTGTTGAAAAATCTGCGAACCATTCATCGTTGTTTTTGGGTTAAGAAAATGTGACAGTTGCAGCAAATAAATTTTCTTTGTATCCATTTCTGAACTTGTTTCTTCTAAGCGAAAAAATGTTTCCGTAGAAATTTGTTGAAGAGATTTTTCGAACCACGAGGTTGGATTACTAATTATTTTACTTGGAGAAATTTTCAATCGTGGAGAGGCCTTTACATTGATGGTAGGATATAATTCATCACTTGCCAATGTGAGAATAATATATTCTCCATCATACGCTGCAAGTTGAAAATCTTTTTCATCATTGATATCAATCGTTCCATTAGCATTTCCATCTACCCAAATATATTGACCTTCACTTTTTCGTACGCGATAGAAAATTTTTTCAAAACGAGCCGTACGTTGTGTGGTAACTTCATAAAAAAAACTCGCATCTATACCAGAAGAAAATGGAAAATATCGAGATTGCGAACGAAGTAAAATAGTTTGCTGGTCCACATTATTCGTACGAAAACGTTCTTCATATTTTTTATCTCTAATAATAACATTCGCAGAAGTAGAAAAATTTTGTACTTTCTGAAAAGAAGCATCATAACTTTGCGTTATTGCTTTTGATTCTGGTATAAGTTCTCTTTCAATAGCAACATTATCAAAACGCATGCTGTATTCTGCACTTGTTTGAATTCCAAAAATATCAGAAAAAGTAATTTTGGGTGCATATTCAGAAAAAAGAAAACTGGAATTTAAAAGTGTATCAGAATTTTTTATTAAACGCTGTTCATTTTCATAGCGAAATGATGGTGTAATATTTTTCCATGAATACCCAATATTTCCCTTTTGTCTCAACCAATCACTTTTAGCATTGGCAATATTATCATCACTCATAATATTTTCAATATCATACTTGATTTTCGGAAATGAATCCTTTGCAATTTCCACAAACCCTTCTTGACGTAAAGAACGAAATTTCTTTTCACGTTCCACTGTACCAAATTCTCCACCAACAGTAATTTTTTCTATTGGCTGATACGCAATTCTTCCTTCTCGCGTTTCTTCCGAAAGTGATTGGTTGATAATTGTGCTATCAATTCCCCAACGACGATTATATTCTATACTATTAAAACGGTCAAGCGGAGAAAAATTTTTATCCAAATATCGTTCTGATAATGTTATATCTAACGAACCAAAATTTGTAGTTCCAAAAATAATTTTTGATGGTGAATAATGAACTGCTACATCAACAGCATTTCCATTGTTCAATTTATCAAGAGTAGAAAATCGATTAAAATCCCTATTACTCATTGCATACTCTCCTTTCAATTGAATATCCTTTGTAAGAGAATATGTGCTTGCAAGATTAACTATACGATGTAATTGGGCCAGCGGAAGAACTATAATCGGAAGATATTGTCCCTTCGCTTCACCAACAAAAGTAAATTCTCCAAATGCTGTTCTTACATACTCTCCTTTACCAACACCAAGATAGGTAAAAGAAATATTATAGAGTGATTGCGAAGTGTTTGGAAGAAAACGATAAAATATTTTTTGATTTCCATTAATGAGTGTATCAACTGCAACATAATATCCTCTGCCAATGAGTGTTGTAGAATCATAACCAACATAGACTACACCAGATTTTGTTGGAGAAATATTTCCGCTCTTCTGTAATAATTGTTTATCGGTTTCACTTAAAGAAATATCAATCGGCGAATCTGGGTCATCGCCTTCTTGATAGTAACTTGCAATGAGAGAAAATTTATCATCACTAATATTGGTGGAAGAATGTATTCCATAAAAATTTCTTGTAAAAAATCTATCCGTATATTCAAAATCCACCGTAATGCGAGAGGCACTCGTAATTAATCTTTTTGAAGAAAAAATAATTTCACTGCTGGAATATTCTATTGCATAATCATTACTTTCTCCACGAACCATTAACTTTCCATCAACATACACTTTTTCTGTTCCGGCAATAATAATAATATTGCGTTCATTATTTTTTCCATATAAACGATATGGTCCTTGTACACCTTCAATTCCGATAAACGTATTAGTAAAATATTTTCCTTTAGAAGAAGCACCCATTAATGTTGTGGTATTAGAAAATTGTTGTGAAGAATACGTACCAAAAATTTTTGCTCCGGATAGTTTTCGCTGCAACGTTCCAAATTCTCCACCTTTCATTGCAAGATAAAAATCTCCCAATGTTGCACCGTAATTAGGATGTTTAACTTCAATAAAAACATTATCAAGTTCTTGCAATGTTTGCGTGTTTCCTTGTGGTTGAATGGGAGAATTTTCATCCGTTAATGCAGCAAGAATATCAATATCATCAGAAAGTTTTCCTGAGAACTGCAAACGAAATCCGGAAGAAACACTTAAATCTCGATTTGTACCAACAGTAATCCCTCGTGTAATACTTCCACTCTTTTGTAGTTCTTCTCCAAAGAGCGTTTGCAGAAATGGTTGTGATGAAATTATTGTTTTTGAGATTTTTTTATTTAACGAATCTTGACGAAAAACTATTTCTTTATGAAAATATGAAGATCGGAAGAGCAC
>CALETH010000073.1 GCA_937920105.1 uncultured Bacteroidota bacterium | reverse complement strand
GCGTGGTGGCGAGGTGCTCGGGCTGTTCAACCTCGCCGTGCACGCCCGGGTGCCGGTGAGCGAGCTGCGCTCGATGATCTACGCGTACCCGACGTTCTACCGAGGTGCGCTGGACGCGTTGGCAGCGCTCGGCTGACCCGGCCGGCTACTGCCAGCCGGTGGGCGCGAACCGATTGGTGGCCACCGTGCGGGCGAGGCGCGTGCGCAGCTCGTCGGACGGGTCGTGGAACTCGATCCGGATCGACGACGGGTCGGTGGCCTCGATCACCACGGCGTCGCAGCGGTCCTCGCCGATGAACACCTCCACCACCGCCACCGGTACCGCGACCTACCTGGGCGCCGCCCTGTGGACGGCCGAGGAGCCGTACAAGAAGGTGAAGAAGAAATTGCTGCAACAGCAATGTATGAAGTGGGTGAGTATTATTATTCTTTACCACAATATGAAGAAGCAATAAAATCATACACACAAGCATTGGAAGTTGCTGATGATGATGTGATGAAAGAAAAAATTCACTTACGCATTGCACAAAGTTATGAGGCAAAAAAAGAGTATGCACAAGCACGAGATGCGTACGAAAAAACTGCAGAGTATAATGAAAATTATGCAACAACGATGTATGCAAAAATTCAACAAGCAAAAATGGTGAGTAAGTTGAAAAACTATGAAGATGCCTTATCACAATTATCTTCTTTAATGGAAGATGAAAAAAATGTAGAATATTTTGGTCGTCTTCGTTACGAAAAAGCCAACGTTACTGCGGAACAAGGAAAAACATTGGAAGCAATTCAACAATATCAAATGATAGATTCACTTCATGGAAAAACTGATGAAGCCGCAAAATCACTTTTTCAAATTGGAATATTATTTGAAAAAAATGTATTGCAGTACGATTCTGCAAAAATTTATTATGAAAAAGCCAAAACAGAATTTCCATCTTCAGAAATAACAACAAGTGCAACAAAAAAAGCAGAAACATTTTTAAAATATTTCTCATTAACAAAAGATATAATGAAGTATGATAGTTTGTTAATGGTAAAAAATGTTGACACATCAAAAAATATTTCAGATACAGTAAAAGTTGTAGAATTGAAAAAAGATAGTGTTATACTTGATTCTACCAAAAATAAAATTACTCAATCAGTTCAGCAAAAATCTATTCAGCAAAATGTTCAGCAATTACAAGCACCGCAGGAAACACAAAAATTGCTGACAAAAACTCAATTTGAATTAGCCGGGTTATTTTATTTGGAAATTGAGCAAAATGATTCTGCATTATTTTGGTTTAATAAAGTTATTGCTACAGATTCAAGTGGAGAATTTATTCCGCGTTCGTTGTACACCATCGCAGATATTTATCAAACAATAGGAAAACCAAAACAGAGTATTGATTCACTCTATAAAATAATTGTTAAAAATTATCCTGAATCTCCGTACGCTAATGAATCCAGAAAAAATATTGGACTTGCACCAAAAGAAATAAAAAAAGATGAAGCAGAAGAGTGTTATTATAAAGCAGAAAAATATCTTGAAGAAAAAAATAATGAAAGTGCAAAAAAAACATTTTCTACAATTATAGAAAAATTTCCACAATCACCATATTCTGCAAAAGCACTGTATAGTATGGGATGGATGTATGAAAATGTTTATTTTTCGAAAGATACCACTTCTCTTGATAGTGCAAAAGTTGTATATAATACATTAGTAAAACAATTTCCAACTTCTACGTATGCAATTGCAGTAAAATCAAAATTAGATGAAGTTGAAAATGAAAAACGAAAACAAGAAGAAGAACTGGAAGCAAAATCAAAAACAGAAAATGAAAAGCGGAAACAGAAAGAAGAACTGAAAATAAAATCCGAATCAGAAATAGAAACACCATCGGATACAACATCTACACAAAAAAAGAAATCCAAAATAATAAAAGACGATATTTAATGGTACAAGAATTTGCACCAATCCATTCCATCAAAAAACTCACACCGGAAATTTATCAACTTACATTTCATTCTCTAGTAATTAGTAAAAAAGTTACTCCGGGACAATTTGTAAATATTAAAGTTGATAAATACTATCCATTATTGAGACGTCCATTTAGTGTTTTTTTTGTGGAAGGGGAATATGTTTCTGTACTTTTTAATGTTATAGGATTGGGAACATCACTTCTTGCAAAAAAAAATATTGGAGAAATGTTGGATGTTCTCGGACCATGTGGAAATGGTTTTACGCCATTTGTAGAGGGAAATTATGAAACAGCAATTATTATTGCTGGCGGATTGGGTGTGGCACCGTTTCCGTTTCTTACATCTTTTATTTCATCACGTAAAAAAATTATTTCGTTTGTTGGAGCAAAAAATAAAAATTATATTGTGCAGTTTGGATTGAAAAATGTTTATATTGCAACTGAAGATGGAAGTGTAGGAACAAAAGGAAATGTGTTAGATATTTTTTCAGAATATCTTAAAAAAAATGATATTTCTAACAGCAAAATTTTTATGTGTGGTCCAACACGAATGTTGACGGCTGTTACAGCATTTGTGCAGAAAAAGAATATATTATGTTATGCTTCGTTGGAGTGCGATATGGCATGTGGAATTGGTTTATGTCAAGGGTGTCCGGTAGAAATGAGCGAAGGAGAAAAAAAATATCGGTTAGTCTGTAAAGAAGGTCCAGTGTTTGAAGTTAATAATATTATTTTAAGATAAGAAAAATATATGAAACAAAATTATGATGTTATTGTTGTTGGAGCAGGACCATCTGGTTCAACCGCAGCGAGATATGCTGCCGCTGGTGGTGCATCTGTATTGATGTTAGAAAAAGATAGAGATGTTGGTTATCCAGTACGGTGTGGAGAAGCGGTAAGCCACGAAGGAGTAATTCAATTTATAGAACCAGACCCCAAATGGATAACATCTACAGTAACAAAATTTAAACTTGTTGCACCAAATGGAAAAAGTGTAATTCCAAAACTTGATGGAGCAGGATATGTTTTGGAGCGTCGCATTTTTGATTATGAACTTGGAAAACTTGCTGCAAAAGAAGGAGCAGAAATTGTTACCAAAGCGTATGTATATGATTTACTCAAAGAAAATGAAAACATTGTTGGAGTGAAAGCACTTATAAAAGATGAAAAAGTAGAAATACGTGCGAAAATAATTATTGCTGCTGATGGAGTAGAATCTCGCATTGGAAAATGGGCAGGAATAGATACCACATGCCACATTCGCGATATGGAAAGTTGTGCTCAAATGACTATTTCCGGAATTGATGTAGAAACTGATACATTAGATTTTTATTTTGGAGATAACGTTTCTCCTGGTGGGTATCTTTGGGTATTTCCTAAAGGAAAAAATACTGCCAATGTTGGTTTGGGAATTGCCGTGGAAGAAGCAAAGAAAAAATCTGCGATAAAATATTTACAAGAATTTATAGAAAAAAAATTTCCTAATGCAGCAGTGCTTACACATATTGCGGGTGGAGTTCCGTGTGCAACAACATGTAAAGAAATCGTAAAAAATAATGTAATTTTGGTAGGAGATGCAGCACATCAAGTTAATCCTGTTTCTGGTGGAGGAATTATTTCCGGAATGATTGGTGGAATGCTTGGTGGAGAAGTTGCTGCAGAAACAATCAAAGCAAATAAAATTTCGCATCTTGGAGAATATCAAAAACGATGGCACAAACGTTTGGGTTGGCGACATGATGTTTTTTACAATATCAAAACAGCAATTTCTTATTTTGATGATAAAACACTTGATAATATTTGTGATTCTGCACTTAAACTTCCAGAACATAAACGTACGCTTGGTGGAATTTTTCGTACAGCATTATGGAATCAACCATCAATGTTAATAGATGTTGCAAAAGTGTTTATTTCATAATGAAAATTGGATATAAGGTTTTTTTTTATTATACTACATAAGTGTGATTTATATCACAAATATTATAAACTATTCATAAACTTATTTATAGGGGAAATTTTATGAAAAACATTTTAAAATCCACAATGCTTATATTGACAATATCAGCATCTGTTCTTTATGGACAGTTTAAGCATACAGGTGGAGGAATAGGAATTGCTGTTGGTGGAATGCACGGAGATAATGCTGATACAGATGAATGGACACTACAATATCGTGGTTTTATTCAATATGATATGGGTTCTCTTTTTATGGGGCAATTAGGTGTGTTATACACGAAATTAAATGCTCCAGATGTTTATTCATCCACAATTGTAGGGTTTGATAATAGAATTCTTTTTGCACCAATTAATGCTGCAAATGTTAATCCATACTTATATGGTGGTTTTGGTTTGTATCGAAAATTAGAAGTATTGGATGATAAGAAAAATAAATTACCAGATGATAATACAATAGAAGGAATTGTGCCTGTCGGAGCAGGAATACAAACAAAAATTTCTAATCAAATAGTATTCGATGTAAGTGGTGGATACAATCTTGCACTTTCTGATAATTTGGATGGAAGAAAAAAAAATAATGTAATAAATGATATTATTAATGAACGATATGATGGAATGTATGGTTTTGTTATGGGACTTACCTTTACTGGAAAAAGTGAAGATGCAGACCCAGATAATGACGGACTTATTGATAGAATTGAAATTGATTTAGATGCTGATGGTTCAAATCCAGATACAGATGCAGACGGATTAAAAGATGGTGAAGAATTTCACAAATATAAAACAGACCCCAAAAATCCGGATTCTGATGGAGATGGGTTAAAAGATGGATGGGAAGTAATAAAATCCAACACAGACCCAAATAAATTTGATACTGATGGAGATGGTTTGAATGATAGTGAAGAAACAAAAAAACATCGAACAGACCCGACAATTGCTGACACTGATGGAGATGGCTTAAAAGATGGTGAAGAAGTTGTCTTTAAATCAAATCCAAATGTACCAGATACTGATGGAGATGGTTTAAATGATGGTGATGAAGTGAACAAATATAAAACAAGCCCAACACTTGCTGATACGGATAGTGATGGAATACGGGATTCTGATGAAGTTACCAAAACAAAAACAGACCCCAACAAAGCAGATACTGATGATGGTGGTGCAACAGATAACGCAGAAATTTTACGCAAAACCAATCCATTAAATCCAAAAGATGATATTCTCTTTAAAGTGGATACTCTAAAAGTAAGAACTGTAGATACATTAAAAGTTAAAACTGTAGATACAGTAACTGTAAAAGTAGAAAATCCAATAGGTAAAAAAGTTGTTCTTGATGGTGTTGAATTTAGAACAGGAAGTGCAGAACTATTACCAATATCAGAAGATGCATTGGATAAGATTGCAAGACAATTACGAGATAATCCTGCAATAGAAGTAGAAATACGAGGTCATACTGATATTGTTGGCTCGCGAGTAGCAAACTTAAAACTTTCTAAAGCAAGAGCAGAATCAGTTAAAGAATATCTTGTTGTTAAAGGTATTGATGAAAATCGTATTATCACAAGTGGAGCAGGACCAGATGAACCAGTTGCTTCTAATAAAACTGCATCCGGAAGAGCACGCAACAGACGTATAGAATTTATACGTATAAAATAATAGTTTGTCATTCCCGCATGTTTTAAGCGGGAATCTATTATCTAAAGACTACAAAAGCAAAAAACTTTTGTAGTCTTTTTTTTGTCATTCCATCTTACAAAAAAACTTTGTACATTGTGTCTGTATGAAAAAAAATCTCAAAAAAATTCAACAAAAATTTACCGCAGAAAATATACTTCAATTTGTAAAAAGCAATAAAAAGAAAAGTGCAATACTTGCTGGATTAGGGGTTTTTCTTTTTTATGTGATGTTTAATAGTAATGGAATTGTTCAACGCTTACGTTTGGAACGACAGAAAAAAAACATCATGGAAAAAATCCAAGAAACACAAGAAGAACAACAAAAACTTCGCAATCAATCTCAAGCATTAGAAGGAGATAAAAAAGCAATAGAAAAAATTGCTCGCGAAAAATATGGAATGGTGCGTGAAGGGGAAAAAGTTTATAAAGTTGTGAAAAAATAATTTGAAAAAATGTCATCGTATGTTGTAAGATGCTGACATTTGTCAGCATGACGTCATTCCCGCATGCTTTTAGCGGGAATCCATTTTGATAAGATAGATGCAACTCTATTTTTTTAAACAATACCAAAAAAATAAAAAATTCTTTTTGAAAGGAAACTATCATGATTTTCGATATCACCATGATAAAACAAATCTACACCAACTTTGCAAAAAAAGTTGATACCGCAAAAAAAATCGTTAACCGTCCACTCACACTCACAGAAAAAATTCTTTACGCACACTATTGGGAAAAACCAACACAATCTGCAGAACGAGGAAAAAGTTATATAGACTTCGCTCCAGATAGAGTTGCTATGCAAGATGCAACAGCACAAATGGCACTTTTGCAATTCATGTCCGCAGGAAGAAAAAAAGTTGCAGTTCCATCTACCGTACATTGCGACCATCTCATTCAAGCAGAAGTAGGAGCAAAAAATGATTTACTCCGAGCAAACGAAGAGAGCAAAGAAGTGTTTGATTTTCTTGCAAGCGTTTCCAACAAATACGGAATTGGATTTTGGAAACCAGGAGCAGGAATTATTCATCAAGTCGTTTTAGAAAATTATGCATTCCCCGGTGGAATGATGATAGGAACAGATTCTCACACACCTAATGCTGGCGGACTTGGTATGATTGCTATTGGAGTTGGTGGTGCAGATGCTGTTGATGTTATGGCAGGAATGCCATGGGAATTAAAATTTCCAAAAATCATTGGAGTAAAATTAAAAGGAAAAATGAATGGTTGGACATCGGCAAAAGATGTCATTCTCAAAGTTGCAGGAATTCTCACCGTAAAAGGTGGAACAGGAGCAATCGTAGAATATTTTGGAGAAGGAACACAATCCATTTCCTGCACAGGAAAAGGAACTATTTGCAACATGGGAGCAGAAATCGGAGCAACAACATCAATTTTTCCATTTGATTCTCGTATGGCAGATTATTTAAAAATTACCGGAAGAGAAGAAGTTGCTAAACTTGCACAAAAAATTTCATCCTATCTTACACCAGATAAAGAAATTTTAGAAGCACCGGAAAAATTTTATGATAAAGTTATAGAAATAGATTTGGATAAACTTGAACCACACATTAATGGACCATTTACCCCAGATTTAGCATGGCCAATTTCTGAATTTGCAAAAGCAGTAAAAGAAAAAGAATATCCAGAAGAACTCAAAGTAGCACTCATTGGAAGTTGCACAAATTCTTCGTACGAAGATATTGAACGCTCCGCTTCAATCGCAAAACAAGCATTAGCAAAAAACTTAAAAGCAAAATCCGAATTTGTGATTACACCAGGAAGCGAACAAATCCGAGCAACAATTGAACGCGACGGACAATTAAAAACTCTCACCGATATTGGTGGAGTAGTTCTCGCAAACGCTTGTGGACCTTGTATCGGACAGTGGAAACGACACGATGTACAAATGGGAGAAAAAAATTCCATCATCACATCTTATAATAGAAATTTTACTGGACGCAACGATGCAAATCCTGCAACACACGCATTCGTAGCAAGTCCAGAAATAGTAACCGCATTTGCCATTGCCGGAAAACTTACTTTTAATCCGTTAACAGATACATTAAAAAATGATAAAGGTGAAACAGTAAAATTAGAAGCACCAAAAGGAGATGAACTCCCCAAAAATGGTTTCACCCCAGGAGATAGCGGATATATTGAACCAGCAAAAAATGGTGATAAAGTACAAGTAAAAGTAGAACCAACAAGTGATAGATTACAATTACTTGAAGCATTTACGCCGTGGGAAAAAACTGATTTAGAGAATTTACGCATTCTTTTAAAAGTAAAAGGAAAATGTACAACCGACCATATTTCACCAGCAGGAAAATGGTTAAAATATCGCGGACATTTGGATAATATTTCCAACAATATGTTTATTGGAGCAGTGAACGCATTTAGTGGAGAAGCAGGAAAAGGAAAAAATATTCTCACTAACGAAACAAAATCTTTTGCAGAAGTTGCTCGCGATTACAAATCCAAAAATATTGGATGGATTACTATTGGTGATGAAAATTATGGAGAAGGTTCATCGCGAGAACATGCAGCGATGGAACCACGTTTTCTAGGAGGAAGAGCAATTATTGTAAAAAGTTTTGCACGCATTCACGAAACAAATTTGAAAAAACAAGGAATGCTTGCGCTGACATTCAAAAATCCAGCAGATTATGATTTAATAAGAGAAGATGATATTGCAGCAATTCGTGGATTGAAAAACTTCACACCAAACGTTCCATTACAATTAGAGTTACAACACAACGATGGAACAAAAGATGTGATAGAACTCAATCACAGTTTTAATGAAGGACAAATTGCATGGTTTAAAGCCGGAAGTGCATTAAATTTAATTGCTCAACAAGCAAAAAAAACTTCTAAGAAAAAAATTGTAAAAAAGAAAACAACAAAAAAAGTTTCTAAAAAGAAAGTTGTGAAAAAAGGAAAAGCAAAAGTTAAAAAGAAAAAATAGAATATTGCTAAAGTAGAATACATGTCATTCCCGCATTCCGCCACAGACAAATTTAGCGGGAATCCATTTTGAAAGAATTGATAATCCTACTTTTTTAGCGATATCAAAAAGAAAAAGATGAACATCAAACAATCCTCAATCAATAAACTTTCAATTATCGTTCCTGTTTATAATAGACCAAATGAAATACAAGAATTATTGGAAAGCATGGTTGAACAAACCAACAAAGAATTTGATGTCATTATTATTGAGGATGGTTCCACTATAAAATGTGATTCAGTGTGTGAAACATTTAGAAAAAAACTTTCTTTACAATATTATTATAAAGAAAATTCCGGACCAGCCCAAAGTAGAAATTACGGTTATGAAAAAGCAACAAGTAACTATTGTATTTTTGTCGATTCTGATTGTATTTTACCACCTCACTATATTCAAACAATCTACACTACCTTAAAAAATCATTATGTTGATGCGTTTGGCGGACCAGATAAAGCCCATCAAAAATTTTCCATTTTACAAAAAGCCGTTAATTATTCCATGACATCGTTTTTTACTACAGGAGGTATAAGAGGAAGTAGTGAAAAAATGGAAAAATTTCATCCACGAAGTTTTAATATGGGATTTTCTCGAGAAGTGTTTGAAAAAACCGGTGGATTTCCTTCCTTTAGATTTGCTAAAGCAAAAGCAGCAGGTGAAGATTTAGATTTAAGTATTCAAATAAAAAAACTTGGTTTTATTACAGCATTAATTCCAGATGCCTTTGTATATCATAAACGAAGAACATCACTTCAGCAATTTTACAATCAAGTATTTAATTTTGGAGTGGCAAGAATTTCTATTTATCAA
The DNA here is from genome assembly GCA_937920105.1 of uncultured Bacteroidota bacterium. Lineage (GTDB taxonomy): Bacteria > Bacteroidota > Ignavibacteria > UBA10030 > UBA8401 > CALETH01. The sequence continues at coordinate 10,728 of CALETH010000073.1, read as the reverse complement.
CGACATCCTGAATCACTAAAAATACTTCACGCTTTTCCAGCATTATTTATCTTTGTAATACTTTTATTAGTAGTGTTGAGTATTTTTATTTCTGCAAAGTTCTTTATTCCGATATTTTTTTATGCAATAATAGTTTTTATAGATTCTACAATAAAAAATAAAAATTTAAGTGTAGGAATAGTCTCAGTTATTACAAGTTTTACACAACTTATTGGATATGGATGTGGATTTATATACGCATTTTGGAAAAAAGCAATTATGAAAAAGGATAAAATATAAAATAAAACTATGCTCAATCTCTCTGATTACATTCGCGATATAAAAGATTTTCCTAAACAAGGAATAATTTTTAAAGACATCACTACATTATTGCAAGATAAAAATGCCTTTGAACATTCTATGGAACTTTTATATCAACACTATAAAAATGAAAAAATAGATAAAGTAGTAGGAATAGAATCACGCGGATTTATTGGTGGAGCAGTTTTGGCATATAAATTGGGAGCAGGTTTTGTTCCAGTCCGCAAAAAAGGAAAATTACCTTCTGATGTTCTTCAACAAGAATATCAATTAGAGTATGGTACTAGTGCAGTAGAAATTCATGTAGATTCCATTGCAAAAGGAGAGCGAGTACTTATTCACGATGATGTGCTTGCCACTGGTGGAACAGCAGAAGCAACATGTCAATTAGTAGAAAAACTGGGTGGCAAAATTATCGGACTTTCATTTATTATAGAACTTTCATTTCTTCATCCACAAAAAAAAAATTCTCACCACAATATTTTTTCTCTTCTTCAATACAAATAAAACTGTTCTGTCTCTACGATAACTGCAAAAATTCCATTGCAAAACGTAACAAATTTTTGTACATTACGTATGTTTTTATAAAGAAAACACAAATTCATGTTCATTTGTCCTGTATGTTCATATCATAATGATGATTTGGCATTGAAATGTATCTCTTGCGGGAGTTTTGTTCAAAATCGTGTTCCCAATATAGATTTTTTTTCTACTCTTTGGAGTATTATAGAAAAGCCATTTTCTGCATTACATACCATTATTATTGCAGAACGAAAAAATTATGTTTTATTCTTATTTACATTTTTAGGAATTGCATTTTCGTTTAGCACATTATGGTTTTTCAATCTGGGAAATGAATTTGATAATCTCTTATATCTTTTGCTGTATGGATTGGTTGGCGGAATAATTTTTGGAATTCCATTAGGAATGTGTATTACAGGAATAACATACATTGTAGCAAAAATTTTTCGTGGAAAAGGAAGTTTCAAAAATACATACGCAATAATTGGATGGGTGAATATTCCCATCGTAATTTCAGTAGTTTTTATTTTACCGTTAGAAATAGCAACATTGGGTTTGACATTTTTTTCTACCAATCCATCACCAGCACAAATAAAACCAACAGTATATTATACATTACTTTGTTTAGATAGTGCATTTGTTTTATGGACAGTAATTCTTGCTATAATAGGGCTTTCTATCGCTCATAAAATTTCTTTCATAAAAAGTTTTTGTATTGTGATGGTGATAATAGGAATTCTTGCATTTTTTCAGTTTTTTCTTTCTACTTATAAATGATTTCTACCATAGTATATAATAAAAATAAAAAAATTCAGAAGACGGAAGGAATTCCATTTTCACAGTGGAATGAAAATGCAAAAGAAATTATTTGGATAGATATTCATAATCCAACAAAAGAAGAATTGGAATTAGTATTGCAGAAAGTTTTTTCATTTCATGCACTTGCTATTGAAGATGTAAAACCAAAAGAGCGTGAACCAAATGCTGAAACTCTCCATCATCCAAAAATTGATGATTATGGAAAATATCTTTTTATTATTTTTCATGGAATTGTAGAAAATCATGCAGAAAAAGGTTCAAATAATTTTTTTCATACATTTCAACTAAGTGCATTTCTCGGGAAAAATTTTCTTATCACAATTCATTATCATCCCGTTACTATTATTGAAGAACTTTTTCATAAATGTGAACTTAACAATTTATTTCTTCAACGTGGTCCGGATTATTTAATGCACATTGTTTTGGATGGAATGGTAGATTATTATTCTCCTGTGCTTGATAGAATAGATGAAAATATTGATGTTTTGGAAGATGAAATTTTTTCTACACCAACGAATAGAACACTTTCTAAAATTATTACTGCTAAAAGAAAAATTTCTAAACTTTATCGCATTACTGCAAGTCAACGTGAAATTTTACTTCGTCTTTCTCGTGGAGAATTCCCACTTATTTCGCAACAAGAATCTTTTTATTATAGAAATGTGTATGACCATCTTGTACGTATTGCGGAATTATCGGAATCATACAGAGATTCAATGTCCACAATATTGGAGGCATATCTTTCTATAGTTTCAAACAGGTTAAATGAGGTGATGAAATTTTTGACAATTATGGGAACAATTATTTTGCCATTAACGTTGGTAACAGGAATTTATGGAATGAATTTTGAATTTATGCCGGAGTTACATTGGAGATACGGATATGTTGCTGTTTGGTTTGTGATGGGAATTATTAGTGTATCATTGTTATTGTTTTTCAAAAAACGAAAATGGATGTAGTAAAAAACAAGGAAAAAATATTTATTTATTTTATTGATGAAAGGATAGACAAATGCCAAAAGTATTTTTAACAATGCAGTACGAAATTAAAGGGGGAAAGCGAGAGAAGTATTTGCAGGTTATTCAAGAATTAAAAACTCATTATTCTGCAAATCAATTTGTGGAATATTGTGTTACTGAGCAAAAAGGAAAGAAAAATCATTTTGAAGAAATGTTTATTGCTCATTCTGAAGATGCCTTTAAAAAATTTGAAGAAAGTGAAGATGAAAAAGCCGATTCACTTGCTGCACAATTAACATCGTTAATAGAAGGGAAAGCAAAATATTCTACGTTAGTAGAAATTGTGTAATTGATAAAGTAGAGATGTATTTACGTGGGCATGAATAAAAAATTCGTGCCTTTTTTATTTTCCTAATAAAGAAAAAATTACAAGATACGCAATCACGCCACCTAAATATCCTAACAAAGCAGGGAAACTAATTTTTTTCAAATACCATTTAAAAGAAATATTTTCCATTCCCATCACTACAACGCCTGCTGCAGAACCAATAATTAAAATACTTCCGCCAGTTCCTGCACAATAAGCAATCATTTCCCAGATTTTTGCATCCATTGGATATACATTCATATCGTACATTCCCATTGTTGCTGCAACAAGTGGTACGTTATCAATAATTGCAGAAAGCAATCCAAGCACTGTTACAATAATATCATTGTTGCCAATATGAAGTTGCATCCATTCTGCAAGTTGATGAAGAATGCCACCGGTTTCTAATGCTGCAACAGCAAGTAAAATTCCAAGAAAAAATAATACTCCGGCAATATCGATACGGGTAAGTGCATGAAATACTCGTAGTGCTGTTCGTTCTTCATATTTATGGTGCATAAGGTCTGTCACAATCCACAATATTGCGAGACCGATAATTACACCCATGTATGGTGGAAGATGGGTGATAGTTTTAAATATTGGAACAAAGATGAGTGAACCAATTCCTAACCAAAAAATTTTTTGTCCACCTGGTTCTGAATGTTGGGGTGGAAAATTTTCTGTCCCAATATTTTTTTGTGTTTCCCAATTTCCTTTAAGAAAATATGTTTGATAGAGAAGTGGTATAAGTAAGGAAATTAGTGAAGGAAGAAATAACATTTTCATAATGTTGAGTGCGGAAATTTGTCCACCAATCCAAAGCATTGTTGTAGTAACATCACCAATAGGAGTCCATGCACCACCGGCATTTGCTGCTATAATAACCATTGAAGCAAAAAGTATGCGTTCATTCTTATCATGAATGAGTTTACGTAAAAGAGAAACCATTACAATTGCTGTTGTAAGGTTATCTAATACTGCTGAAAGAAAAAATGTAATAAAACTTATGAACCATAATAATTTTTTATTATTTGCGGTTTGGATAAAATCGGTAATGATTTTAAATCCTTTGTGTGCATCAATTAATTCTACAATCGTCATTGCACCAATTAAGAAAAAAAGAATTTGGGAAATATCGGAAAGATGTGTTTCTAAATTGTGAATTACCGTTTCTGTTGGAAGAATATTGCTGTAGATAAGAACAATCCAACATAGTACGGCGAGTAATAATGCTGTTGCTGATTTATGAATTTTTAGTGGTTCTTCAAGTGCGATTGCAAGATAGCCAACGACGAAAATGAGTGGAAGGATGGAAAGCATAAATTAGAAAAGTAAGAAGGATGAATGATGAAGTAAAAATATAGAATAAAAAATAACTTTGATTAAAAGATTTTTAGGATAACCCAGATTACAAAAGTTTTTAATCCGCCTATGGCGGATTTTGTAATCTTACTAAACTTTGGATTTCTTTTTTTCTTTTCGTTTTTTGATGTATGAATTTCCTGCTTTAATGAATATTGGTAAAACGGAAAGGAAGATAATAATGATAATTACATATTCAATATTTTCTTTAATGTTCGGAACGGTTTTTCCTAAAAAATATCCTGTTAATGTCATACTGGTAATCCAAAAAATTCCACCAGTAATATTAAAAAGTGCGAAACGTGAATACGGCATTTCTGCAATTCCGGCAACAACGGGAGCGAATGTTCGTGCAAATGGCATAAAACGTGCTAATACAATAGTAATGCCACCATATTTATCGTAAAAATGTTTTGTTTTTAATAAATAATCTTGCCTAAAAAAACGAGAGTTTGGCCTATTGTATAATTTTTTACCAGCGCGTTTTCCAATATTATACCCAACAGCATCTCCGGTAATTGCGGCGATGATGAGTAGAATGTTGAGAAGAAAAATATCCAATTTTCCATCAGCAGCGAAAAGTCCGGCAGTAACTAACAGAGAATCTCCTGGTAAAAAAAATCCGATGAGTAAACCGGTTTCAGAAAAGATTATTGCAAAAAGTCCGATATATCCACCCCAAATAATTATTTCTTCTAATGTGGGGAGAAAGAGGAGTAAGGGAGTCATGGAGGAGTTGAGTATATTAAAGATTGTCATTCCGAGCGTAGCGAGGAATCTCTTTTTTCAAACACAAGTGTACGTATCACAAAAATTGTGGATTCTTCGTCGCTTCGCTCCTATGAATGACGTTGATTTTAGATTTTTCAGTACTCTCTAAATATATAAAGATTGTCATTCCGTTTTTGTGGAATGACAATCTATTGTTAATTTTTCATTGTCAATTGTTCATTAATTTAATTACACTAACAATGGTGCGATTACTAAAGAAACAATGGACATCAATTTTATAAGGATGTTCATTGCTGGACCTGATGTATCTTTGAAAGGGTCGCCAACAGTATCACCAACAACAGCGGCTTTGTGAGCGTTTGTTCCTTTTTTCTCACCTTCAACTTCACCTTTTTCAATTGCTTTTTTTGCATTATCCCAAGCACCACCAGCATTTGCCATCATAAGTGCAACAAGTACACCGGTTACTGTGGCACCAGCCAACATTCCGCCGAGTGCAGCAGCACCAAGTCCGAAACCAACAATAACAGGTGCAATAACTGCTGTTAATCCGGGAATTACCATTTCTTGTAATGCGGCTTTTGTGGAGATATCAACGCATTTTGCTGTTTCTGGTTTTACACCAGGTTTTCCTTCTAATAATCCGGGAATTTCTCTGAACTGTCTGCGAATTTCATCAACCATTTTTCCGGCAGCACGTCCAACAGCAGTCATCGTCATCGCACCAACGAGAAAAGGAATAACTCCACCAATAAATAATCCAATCACAACTTTTGGTTCGGTGATGATGATTTGTAATTTTTCTTTTCCTGCTGCGAGAAGTTTTTCATCTACTGCTTGAGAGAATGCAGCGAAAAGTGCTAAGGCAGTTAGTGCAGCGGAACCAATGGCAAAGCCCTTTCCGATTGCAGCGGTGGTGTTGCCAAGAGAATCAAGTCCATCAGTAATTTTTCGAACTTCAGGTCCGAGTCCGCTCATTTCAGAAATTCCACCAGCGTTGTCAGCAATAGGTCCGTACGCATCAACGGACATTGTGATTCCAACTGTGGCAAGCATTCCTACAGCAGCAATTCCGATTCCATATAAGCCCGCAACATCATTGGCAACATAAATTGCAACGCAAATCGCAATTACAGGAAGTGCGGTGGATTCCAATCCAACAGCAAGTCCGCTAATAATATTTGTTGCTGGACCTGTTTTGCTTGCGTTGGTAATGCGAAGAATTGGTGAAGCGGAAGTATAATATTCTGTAATCAATCCGATAAAAATTCCACCAATTGTTCCAAACAATACTGCCCAAAATACATTATTGCTTACATCATAATTGTGGATGAAAAAATATGAACCAGCAAGAAAAATTCCTGCAGCAATAAATGTAGAATATCGTAATGCAGCGGCGGGTGAATATTGTTTGAGAATTTTCATGGAACCAATTCCCACAAACGATGCAACAAGTCCGATTGCAGAAAGAATGAGTGGAAGGGAAAGTAAAATATTTTTAATGGATTCGTTACTTACTTCTGCATGTGATTTTAAAAAGTTTAAACCTTCTGGCAACAGTGTTGCAGCAATTGCGATTGTTGCTATGATTGAACCAACGTAGGATTCAAAAATATCTGCACCCATACCAGCAACGTCACCAACATTATCTCCAACGTTATCGGCAATTACTCCGGGATTTCGTGGGTCGTCTTCAGGAATGTTTGCTTCAACTTTACCAACTAAATCTGCTCCAACATCAGCGGCTTTGGTGTAAATTCCGCCACCAACGCGTGCGAAAAGTGCAATAGAACTTGCTCCCATTGCGAATCCATTTATAATAGAAACATATTGAGTAAATCCGTACATGTAAAAGAAAATTCCTACACCGATAAGTCCGATAGAAGCAACACTTAATCCCATCACTGCTCCGCCATTAAATGCGGTGAGAAGTGCTTTGCCTTGTCCTTCGCTGCGTGCTGCTTCGGTAGTGCGAACGTTGGCTTTGGTTGCGGCTTGCATTCCGAAAAATCCGGCAAGGATAGAACAGATTGCTCCGCTGATAAATGCTATGGATGTTTCCCTGTTAATGAAGATGCCGAGAAATATTGCTACGGCGATAACAAAGAAGGCGAGTACGGTGTACTCTCTTTTTAGAAATGCCATTGCACCTGCATGAATTTGTGATGCAATGTTTTTCATTGTTTCATTGCCTTCCGGTTGTTTTTTAATGGAGAGGTAGAGTGCTATTGCGGTAAGCATTCCTACTGCTCCAATAATAATTGTGGCGATGATGTATTGATTCATTAAGACCTCGTAATTTGGTTTATGGATATATGGTTTTTATACTATGATTAAATTCTTTAACTATGATTGAATGATAAAATGATTTGCATGATAAATAAATCTTACAAAATTTTCTTTTGCTTTTTGATATTCTGATAATTTATCTTCGTAATCGCTATCTTCATTATTTTTTATAATGTACTCATGTACTTTATATTCTAAAAAATTGAGTAATAATTTTTTTTGTGATATGTTTAAGTTTTTGAAAAATTCTAAAGAATTATTATCACTATCAATAATTGTGAGATAGTAAATTATAGGATTATAAAATAAATAATCTTCACTATTTCCATAGTGTATATCTTGCAATAAAAATAATGGTAGATGAAATAATTTTCCTTTTACATCCATAAAAGTCCAAGTATCGGAAACATAATTCTTTTTATCATCTTGGTTGAGGAAAATTGGTAAAAGTTTTTTCCAATCTTTTCTTTCATCTTTTTGACGAACTTCTGTATATCGTGAGTCACTTTCTTCATAATAATCATCAATCATTCGGGCTTCCCAAAGTCCGATACCATCATCTAATTGTACATCTTTAAAAACTTCATAAATAGATTGTATTAAATCATCCTTCTTCATTTTATTTTCACAAAATCATAACTCAAATAATCAATAAAATCTTCTACCTTAATTGTTACAGATTCTACTTTTCCATCCTTTATAGAAAATGGTGTAACCTGCACTCCACAAGTAACATCAGAGTAGGTGCAAAGAAATTTATTGTCTTTCATATATTCTAATTTACCAATGTTATCGGGATGATGAGAAAAATAAATATGTAACTTTCCTTTTTCTAAACGAATATCAATATCACCATACAATGTGTTGCGATATGTTCCAGTGTAGTGTTGTAATTTCAACGGCGGTGTATTGTTTTGTGCAACAGTATCTCGCCATTGTTGAAGTTGTTGCTCTTTTGTTTCTACTGATTTTTGATTTCGCTCAAAATATATTTGGCTGAGATTGCGATAGGGTAGTGAGAGATAGGATTCGATAATTTGTTTTCCGAGAGCATCATATAAAGAATTTGCATCAGTATTTGTGTAGACGATAATTCCTAAATTTTCTTGTGGGATAAAATCTGTTTTTGTAACAAATCCATTAGAGCCGCCACTATGTGAGTAAATTTTTCTTCCTTCAAAATCTCCAATAAACCAACCTAATCCGTACGTAGAAAAATTCATTGTCTTAAAAGTTTTTGAAGAAACATCATTCACAAGCATTTGAGATTTTCGTGTTTCTTGCAAAACTTTCCAAGGGAGAATTTGTTTCCCGTTAAATTTTCCACTATCCAATTGCATTAATATCCAATTTGCCATATCTCGTACGTTAGAGTTAATAGAAGCAGAAGGTCCGAGATTTTCAATATTCTTTAACGGTATCGTTACTAATTTTCCATCAACTAAAGTATGAGGTGTGCAAGCATTCTTATCATTGAGCATTTTTTTGTAGGAAGTGTTGGTGAGTTGCATTTGTAGTGGTTCAAAAAAATGTACGCGAAGAAAAGCATCCCAACTTGTATCTGTAACAGCGGGAATAAGTTCTCCTGCAGTGACAAAAGAAGAATTGCAATAACCGTATTTTGAGCGGAAAGAATATTGTGGTTTGTTATCACGAATTTTATTGATGATTTCTTTGCGTGTGAGAGTGCTTCCCCAGTTAAGAAAATCTCCTTGAAATGTTTGCAAACCAATTCTGTGGCAAAGTAAATCTCGAACAGTGCAAAGTTGAGTAGTGCAATCATCATATAATCGGAAATCGGGAAGATAAGTAGTTACTTTTTCATCTAACAATATTTTTTTTTGATAATCAAGCAGTGCAATGGCTGTTCCGGTAAAGGCTTTGCTATTAGAAGCAATTTGAAAAAGTGTATATTCATTGACGGGTTCATTTTTTCCAAATTCTTTTACACCGTAGCCCTTTGCAACAACAATTTTTCCGTCTTTTACAATGGCAATTGCCAATCCGGGAACTTGCCAACGTTGCATTTCGCGAGTGATGTAACTATCAAGAGAATCGGTAATAAAACTTGGTTGAGCAAAAAGTGATGTGGTGAAGAAGAGGATGAAAATGAATTTTTTCATACAAATAATTATAATAGCAGTGAAATAAATTGTTTTCAATATAAAAATTTTTTCCTTTTCTACCAATAGAGATTTTTATCTCAAAAAAAAAATTCGTACAATAAGAGATTATGACAACACAAGAAGTACAACAACAGGTTGTAGAAATTATCAAAAAACATCTTGAACAACAAAAGGGAATTAGATTTTTTCTTTTTGGTTCTCGTGTTTCGGGAAAATATAATGAGCGTTCGGATTATGATTTTGGTATTGAAGCAAAAGAAAAAATTTCCGTTAAAATAAAATTTGCAATTCAGGATGAACTTGATGCTCTTCCTATCTTACAAAAAATAGATTTTGTAGATTTCAGTCAGACAAGCCAAAGTTTTAAAAATGAGGCAATGAAGTATTCTAAAATATTGTATGAAAACTGATTTTTGTATTTATATTTATATTTTTGGATTGTTTTTCAGTGCAACCAGTTTTTCTGTAGAAAAAGGAGACACTATCGTAAAACAAAAATTGGCTTCTCTTTTTTTTGGAAAGAAAAATGATGATAGCACTGATTATGATATTGAAATACAAAGTTTCGCAAGTGGTTCATTTTCTCAACCCAATAGTAACGAAATAATTGTTAATATATACGATAAAAATCAATGTCATGCTTCAGGTTGGGCAGAATTATGGCTTGTGGGTTATGAAAATCAAAAACTCGTACTTAAAAGTAAAATAGAAGATGCAGATTGGATAGAATTTTATATTTTTAATATTGATAAGAATGATGGAAAGCAAGAAATATTTGTTCATGCAGGTGGAGGAAATCAAGGTTCTTTTGGGTTAATTTGGAGTGTCTATTCTATAGAATTACAAAACATTAATACTTTGTATTCTATAGATGGTTTTGATGGTATTAATGCGTATGGAATTTGTACAGCAATACAGAATAATACTGTTACTAATTCAATTGAAGTAGAAAAACGTCATAATATTTTTTTTAGAGATATTGATAATGATGGAAAAAAAGAACTTTTTGATAAAAAAATTATATTAAGATATATCCCATATTTAAGAAAATATGAAAAAAGTAATACCACAAAAATATATAAATATGATGGAAAAAAGTATATACTGCAACCAGAATATAAACGATAAATTAATCATTTTAGGAATTACCAAACTTATTCATCCTACAAATCATTTAATCATTGAATAATAATTTAAGGGGCTTGACTAGATAAGTTATATAAAATAACTTGTAAGTCAATGACCAAGAATA
>CALETH010000072.1 GCA_937920105.1 uncultured Bacteroidota bacterium | reverse complement strand
CTTCAACTTTTTTTACAAAAATCAAGGTAGTAACTAGTCAAGCCCCTTTTTTATTTGCCTATGAATACAACCAATACCACCATTGCTATTGTTGATGATGATACAATATCACGTCAATTAGTGAGCAACTCTTTAAAAAAATTAGGATATAAAATCCAGCCATTTGAAAATGGAAATACCTGCATTGAAAGCATGAGTGATGCAATCAATCTTGTTATTCTTGATATTATGATGCCAGGAAAAACTGGTATAGAAATATTACAAGAATTGAAAAATCGTTATCCGCATTTGCCAGTCATTATGCTTTCCGCACAAAATAAAATTGAAACAGCATTACAAAGCATTAAACTTGGTGCAACAGATTATTTAGAAAAGCCAGTGAACATTCCAAAGTTGGAACTTTGTGTAAAAAATGCGTTGGAAAATTATCATCTTCACAAACAAGTAGAACAATTACAAGAAAATGTAGAAACAAAATTTCATTTTGAAAACATCATTTCTCAAAGTGGAATAATGCAAGAAGTATTTCGGTTAGTGCAAAAAGCAAAAGAAAGTGATATTTCCGTTCTTGTGTGGGGGGAAAGTGGTACGGGAAAAGAACTCATTGCTCGTGCATTACATTTTAATGGAAAAAGAAAAACCGGACCATTTATTGCAATCAATTGTGCGTCCATTCCTCACGATTTATTGGAAAGTGAAATGTTTGGTTATGAACGCGGTGCTTTTACCGGAGCAGTACAGAAAAAAATTGGAAGATTTGAACAAGCAAACGGCGGAACAATTTTTCTTGATGAAATCGGAGAAATGGATATGAGTTTGCAAGCAAAATTATTACGCATCATTCAATCAAAACAATTTGAAAGAGTTGGAGGAACCGAAACATTAACTGCGGATGTAAGAATTATTTCTGCAACCAATAAAAATCTACAAAATGCAGTAAATGAAAAAAAATTTCGTGAAGATTTGTATTATCGTTTATCATCATTTCCAATTATTCTTCCACCATTGCGAGAGCGAAGAGAAGATATTATTGTTTTAGCAGAATATTTTTTGAAACAATGGAATGAGAAAGAAAAAACAACAAAAAAATTTTCACAAAAAGTGTTAAAAGCATTTTACAATTACAATTGGCCAGGAAATGTACGTGAATTAGAAAATGCTGTAGAACGAGCAGTATTAATGTCCGAAGGAAAAGAAATAGTTATACAAGATTTACCATTACCATTACAAATGTTTATGGAGAAAAAAAATGAACAACTATATATTTCTTCATCTATAACACCATTGGAAAAAATTAAAGAACAAGCAATTCGCAATGCGTTAGTTTTGACAAAAGGGAATATTCTTGAAGCAGCAAAAAAATTAAAAATTGGACGAGCAACATTTTATCGTTTAATGAAAAAATATAAAATAGAAGAAAATACTAAAGAAGAGTCTTAAATATGAAGAATCCGATAAATCTTGTAATTACAAGAAAAAATTTCTACAATAATAAATAAAGAAAGAAAATAAATTTTAGAAAGGAAAAATAGTATGCCGTACGACCCAATCATGATTCAACCATTCAGAGATGAACTTACCATTCTCGGAGTTAAAGAATTACTCACAGCAAAAGATGTAGATAATGCACTGAATAACAATAAAGGAACAATGTTAGTTGTCATCAATTCTGTGTGTGGATGTGCTGCAGGAAAAGCACGTCCCGCAATTAAAAAAGCATTACAAAATAGTAACAAACCGGAAAACATGGTTAGTGTATTTGCTGGTCAAGATTTAGAATCTACCGCACGTTTGAGGGAGCAATGGCTGCAAGGACTTCCACCATCTTCACCATCTATTGCACTTTTTAGAAATCAAGAGTTGGTGCATTTTATTCCACGTTATAAAATAGAAGGAAGAATGATGGAAGACATTGCTGCAGACTTAATACAAGCGTTTGATGAATATTGTGTTGCAGAAAAAGTATGAAGGAATTGATATTTATTAAAAGGCATTGCTAAATTAGTATAGATGAATGAAGGTAAATACCATAGTCAATCACAAAACACCGTCATTCCCGCATGTTTTTAGCGGGAATCTATTTTGAAAATTTACCATCTATATTTAATTAGCAATACCCATTAAAAAATATTTTTAAAGGTTGAAAGGAGGAATTGCATGAGTACACGGGCACAAGCAGAATTAGTACTTTTTATTGTTACATTAATTTGGAGTAGCACATTTGTTACTATTAAAGTAGGGTTAGAATATACCACTCCATTTGTGTTTATGACTTTTCGATTTATTATTGCAGCACTTTTTTTTGCTGCATTATTTTATCGTCAACTCAAACACATACAAATGTCAACTTTTCGAAGAGGAGTAATTCTTGGATTTCTTTTTGGTGCTGCAATAACACTGCAAACCTACGGATTACATCATACTACTGCATCAAAATCTGCATTCATATCTGGAACATTAATTATTTTTACACCATTTGTTCAAATGGTTAATGAAAGAAAATTTCCCAAATTTAGTACTATTGTTGGAATTATTATTGTAACTGCTGGTTTATATTTATTTACTTCTCCCGAAGGTGGAACATTAAATATCGGGGATATTGCAACAATTATTGCTGCTGCTTTGTTAGGTATTTATACTGTCTACATAGATATTTTTACAAAGAAGGAAGAAAGTGAAAAAATTTTTCAGTTAGTATTTTTTCAGATAGTGGTTGCAGTACTTATTGGTGCATTTTCTATTCCATTAGAAATACCACGTTTGGAATTTGAACCGGACTTGTTAATGGTCATTATCTATTTAAGTCTCGGAGTAACGATTATTACACTTTTCATACAAACACATTTTCAAAAAGATACAACACCAACGCGTGCCGTTCTCATTTTTACTCTTGAACCTGTTGTTGCCTCAGGTTTTGCCTATTATATTTTGAAAGAACAATGGAGTTCTAATGCTGTTATTGGAGCAGTACTTATAATTTTTGGGGTTCTTTTTTTGGAACTTTTTTCAGTACTCTATAAAAAGTATCGAACAAAAACATCGTAAAAGTTTTTGCATGATAGAGCGGACTTGTCCCGTTTACGCGGGATGAATATCCGCTTTTTTATTTTTGTCTGAAGTTGGCAACACAAAAAAACGTTATTCGTCATTCCCGCATGTTTTTAGCGGGAATCCATTTTGAAAAATTTGATACATCTAAATAAATGAAATCGGTTTTATTTTTAATAATAATTTTTCTTTTTAATCCATCATCAAAAAATATAGATGAACTAAGTTCACAATATTTGATGGGAAAATTTGAACCAAGTCACGATAGTCGTTTTGTGTTAATTTCTCAAGAACATCTAAAGAGAAAAATGACTATTTACATGCGAGAAGAAGCGTATAATGCATTTATAGAAATGTCCAATTCAGCAAAAAAAGATGGAGTTGATTTAAAAATTCTTTCTGCCACAAGAACATTTCATAATCAAAAAGGAATTTGGGAACAAAAATGGAATGGAGAACGAGCCGTTGATGGAAAATTTTTAAAAAATCCAAAAATTCCACCACCAATTGAACGAGCAAAACTTATTATGCAATGGAGTGCAATGCCTGGGACATCACGGCATCATTGGGGAACTGATATAGATTTGAATGAATTATCAAATACATATTTTGAAACAGGAGAAGGAAAGAAAGTGTACAATTGGTTAGTGAATAACGCACATCATTTTGAATTTTGCCAAGTGTATACTATGAAAGGAGAAAAAAGAATGTACGGATATGAAGAAGAAAAATGGCATTGGTCATATAAACCACTTGCACAAAAATTTCTCACCGCTTATAAAACAAAAATTACCAATAAAGATATTGCTGGGTTTAGTGGTGCTGAAACTGCAGATACGTTAAAAATTTTGCAACACTATGTATTAGGTGTAGATTCAACATGTTTTTAAAATAAAATTATAACAATGGATTTAGTAATTATATGAATTAATTATAAAAAAAGATCGGAAGAGCGTC
>CALETH010000071.1 GCA_937920105.1 uncultured Bacteroidota bacterium | reverse complement strand
TTTCTTCAACTTTTTTTACAAAAATCAAGGTAGTAACTAGTCAAGCCCCAAATTTTTTCTCAAAACATAAAAACCCTAACAGCACTTGTTGTGGTGAAAGGGTTTTGTCTTATCTGTATCATGTCGGGGTGAGAGGATTCGAACCTCCGACCTCTTGGTCCCGAACCAAGCGCTCTAACCGGGCTGAGCCACACCCCGTAGAAAATTTATATTACTGTGCAATAATTTTCTTGTAACCATCTGCGGAAAGAAGTGTTTCCAATTCTTTTGGGTTATCAATTTTAATTTTTACCATCCATCCTTTTCCGTACGGGTCTTTATTGACAATTTCTGGTGTTTCTTGTACTGCTTTGTTCACTTCCATTATTTCTCCACCAATGGGAGAATATAAATCTGAAACAGTTTTTACGGCTTCAATTGTTCCAAAAATTTCTCCATGTTGAAATTTTTTTCCGATTGCTGGAAGTTCTACAAAAATCACATCACCTAATTCACCTTGTGCATATTCGGTAATTCCGATGTAGCCGGCATTTCCTTCTACACGAATCCATTCGTGGTCTTTTGTATATTTAAGATTTTCTGGAATATTCATTGTGTTTTCCTTTTTATTGTAAAACTGGATTCCTGCTTTCGCAGGAATGACAGTGATTTCTTAATCCTTAAAATTAAATGTTTCTATAAATTTTGTATCAAACACTCCACTGCGAAATTTCTCACTCTTCATAACTTTTTTGTGGAATGGAATTGTTGTATGTACGCCTTCTATAATACACTCATCCAAAGCGCTATACATTTTTGCAATTGCTTCTTCTCTATTTTTTCCATACACAATCAATTTTGCAAGAAGTGAATCATAATTTGGTGGAATTTCATATCCAGAATAAATGTGAGAATCTACTCGCACACCAAGACCTCCACAAAAATGAAGTGCAGTAATTTTTCCAGGTGATGGACGAAAATCATGATTTGGGTCTTCTGCGTTGATACGACATTCAATAGCGTGCCCTTGCAGTTTTACTTTTTTTGCGGAGATTTTTTTTCCGTTGGCAATATCTATTTGTGATTTTATTAAATCAAAACCGGAAACATATTCTGTTACAGGATGTTCTACTTGAATACGGGTATTCATTTCCATGAAATAGAAATTTTTATGTTTATCTAACAAAAATTCAATAGTTCCTGCACCAAGATATTTTACGCTTTTTGCACCTTTCACCGCAGCATTTCCAATTCGTTCTCGCAATTCTTCATCAATCGCTGGTGATGGTGATTCTTCAATTAATTTTTGATGACGTCGTTGAACAGAGCAATCTCTTTCTCCGAGATGAATTACATTTCCGTGCGAGTCTCCCAAAAGTTGAATTTCTATATGTCGTGGTTCTTCTAAATATTTTTCTATATACACATCAGGATTTCCAAATGCAGCTTCTGCTTCTGCCCTTGCCGTTTGAAATGCTTTTTCTACTTCACTTTCATCTTTTACAATTCGCATTCCTCGTCCGCCACCACCTGCTGTTGCTTTAATTATAATGGGAACGCCGATTTCTTTTGCAAGTCGTTTTGCTTCTTCCACATCTTTTACCACTCCATCACTTCCGGGAACAACGGGAACGCCTGCTTTTTTCATGGTTTCTTTTGCGGAAGATTTATCTCCCATTGCAGAAATCATTTCTGGTCTTGGTCCGATAAAATTAATTCCTGAGGATAAACAGATATCCACAAATTGTGCATTTTCAGAAAGAAATCCATAACCCGGATGAATTGCATCGGCATTGGTGATTTCCGCAGCAGCGAGTATGCGTGGAATGTTGAGATAACTTTCTTTGCTTGGCGCTGGTCCGATACAAATTGCTTCATCAGCAAAACGCACGTGAAGTGCATAACGGTCTGCTTCGGAATAGACGGCAACGGTAGAAATTCCGAGTTCGCGGCAAGCACGAATGACGCGAAGTGCAATTTCTCCGCGGTTGGCGATAAGTACTTTTTTTATCAAAATTTTTTCCTTGTTTATATGGAACGATAAAAATTGAGTTTGTCATTCCTGCGAAAGCAGAAATCTACATTATATATTTGGATTCCCACTGAAAACATGTGGGAATGACATAAAAAATTAATTTTTGTCTACTAAGAAAAGAACTTGATTGTATTCAACAGGTTTTCCATTTTCTACACAAATTTTTACGATTGTTCCAGCAACATCGGATTCTATTTCGTTCATTAATTTCATTGCTTCAACAATACATAGCACTCCGCCTGCTTTAATAGATTGCCCTACTTCAATGTATGGTGATGCATCTGGCGAAGGAGAACGATAGAATGTTCCAACTATTGGTGAACGAACTTCGTGATATTTTTTTTCTGTTGATGATGGTGTTGATTTTTCCGTTTTTTCCGTGGGAGATGTTGCAACTGGTGCTGATTGTTGCATCGACTGTGGTTGAGGAAGTGTAGGAGCAGCAACTTGATACATTGCTGAACTGACATTTTTGGTGATGCGAATTTTTGAACCTTTTTCTTCTAACTCTATTTCATTGACAGTGCTTTCTTCTATGAGTTTAAGAAGTTTGGTTACATATTGTAAATCGGTCAATGTTTCAGTTTTTTTAGATGCCATAAATTTTAGTAATTAGTTATGAGTTACGAGTTTTTCTGCCACAGATTGCACAGATGAACACAGATTTTTATTATACTTTTGAATAATTTATAAATCTCTTTCTGATTACTGATTTCAGACTTCTGACTTCTTAATTCTTACTTTTCCTTCACTCTCTCAAGATATGCACCAGTTCGTGTATCTATTTTAATGACTTCCCCTTCAT
Source organism: uncultured Bacteroidota bacterium (assembly GCA_937920105.1). GTDB lineage: Bacteria > Bacteroidota > Ignavibacteria > UBA10030 > UBA8401 > CALETH01. Next base: position 4,858 of record CALETH010000071.1, on the reverse strand, counting down.
TGATAAATAATGGAACGTTAACTGTTGCTCCCGTTTCTACTTTTGCAGGTTTTGTTCCACTGGTTGCTGTATCTCCACGAACACCTGGTACTGTTTCAATAATTTTTAATTCCATAGTGATTGGTAATTCTGCACCAACTGGGTCCACTCCATCAAACATGATTTCTACAACTGCACCTTCTTTAAGAAATTTTGCACCTTCTCCTAAAAGTTTTTCATCTACTGGAATTTGTTCGTAACTTTCTTGGTCCATAAAATTATAACTTTGTCCATCATGATACAAATATTGATATTCTTTGCGTTCTACACGAACAATTTCTACTTCTTCTCCAGAACGAAAACGGTGTTCTAACAAACGTCCATGACGAATATTTCGCATTTTTGCTTGATAAAATGCACGTAAATTTCCGGGTGTGCGGTGCATAAACTCTTCTATAACATGTAATTCCCCATTAAAACGAATAAATGAGCCAATTCTTACATCTCCAGTGGTTGCCATGAACTTTTGCCTTTGATATTTGTTAAACTTGAATAAATTTGTACATTAAAAACGAACAAAGATAACCAATTTGTGATATAAAAACAAGAAAAGGATAGAATGAAAATTATATTTTTTATCGTATTAGGATGTTTTTTAATTTGGGGTTGTAAAAAAGACGAAGTTATTGACATTCAATTGGCTACAATGTATGCAAAATTTTTACTCTTACATGAAAAAGAAAAAAGTGAAGGTCAACTGAGTGATTCTTTATATCAACAAAAAGTAAAAATATTGTTTGCTGAACAAAAAATTTCTGAGGAGAGTTTTAAAGAAAGAATATCTGAATTGCAGGAAAATCCTGAAGTGTGGAGAAAATTTTTTACTGTGTGTATGAGGAATTACGATAGTTTGAAGGTTTCTGTTCATCAATAACATCTATTGAAGAAATTTTTAGTTATATTGTATTTATTACTCAATACTAACTATGTGGGGAGGATTTTATGAATATCATGATGGATGTAGTAAATATAGTAGTAATGGTTTTCCCGTTTGTTCTTTCTCTTTTCTTCTTTGTTCTTGCATTAAGAAAATGGAAAAAAGTGTTTTGGAAAATAGGAGCAAGTTTACCTATTTTCTTTATCATTTATATGATGAGAAAAGCAGATTGGACATCTATTTACAAAGTAGGTGCAGAACTTTTTGCAAGTAGTTGTATTGCATTGGTTTTTATACTTTTACTATACTTAGTTCGTTTTCTTATGAAGAAATTTCAAAAAAAGCCAGTGTAATTTTTGAAAGCCGTTAATAAAAATCCCTTTCATTTTTTTATTCAATGAAAGGGGTTTTGTTTTTTTAATCATCCCAAAAACGGTCTTCTTTCCAAGGGTCTGCAGTATTACTATATCCATTTTGTTCCCAAAAGCCGGGTAAATTTTCTTTCATAAATTCTAATTTGTGAATCCACTTTGCACCTTTCCATGCGTACCTTCGCGGAGTAAATATTCTCATAGGTCCGCCATGTTTTACATCCAGTGGTTTTCCATTAATTGTGTGTGCGAGAAGTACTTCTTCATTCAACATCCACTCTAATGGAAGATTGGTTGTATAACCACCATACGCATGCTGCATAACATGTTTTGCTTCAGATTTTATTTTTAACACTTTTGCTATATCAGAAAATAAAATTCCTTCCCACACATCATCATATCTACTCCACGTAGTAACACAGTGAAAATCTGCTTGAAGTTTTGTTTGGGGTAATTTCATAATTTCTTCCCACGTAAAAAATTTTTCTTCTACTTCACCAAAAATTTTTAATCTCCATTCTTCTATAGAAATATTTGGTGTTTCTCCATACGTGAGTACAGGAAATTTTTTTGTGGTAATTTGTCCCGGCGGATATTTTGGTTTTCTAAATTTATTGAGTTCCATTATTCTATCTCTAATAAAGATTCAAATGATGGTGTTTGAATAACTATATCTGCAAACTCATTTAGTATTTCATCTTTACTACAAAATGCAATTCCTAATCCGCTTTTGATAAGCATACAAAGGTCAGCACGACTATCTCCTACGGCAATAATATTTTTAAAATCTATATGATATTTTTTTGCGATTTCTAAAATTGCATTAGTTTTACAAATATTATGTGAACATATACTGTGTTCATTTTTCAAAAAGAATGATGGAATTTTTACTTCGCCTGTACACTTTCCTTCTGAAAACTCCAACTCATTTGCTAAAGAAAAATCTGCTCCGATTTTGTGTTTGATGTGTTCAGTAATCACATCATAACTATCACTAATAATTCCAACAACGTAGTGACGTTTTTTTAGTTCTTCAACAACATCAATAACATCATGAACAAGAGGAATGTTTTCTATGATTTCGATAAGTTCATTATATTTTTTTCCCTTCATCAATTTTGCAATGGATTTGGTTAGCATGATTGGGTCATTATCAAAATCTTTTCGCAATCGTAAAATTTCTTTTTCAAAATTATAAATTTTTGAAGCAACGTTGATAAATCTTCCACGTAAAATTGTATCATCCATATCAAGAATAACCATTTTTTGAATATCTCCGATACTTTTTTTCACGGAAAATCGCATTTGTTCTGCAATTCGTTCAAAATCTTTTAGTTCTTCCAAATTGAGTGATTTATTGTATTCAATAGCTTTCTTCAAAATTGTTGCACTCACTTCTTTACTCATTTTTCCTAATTGATTGAGTGGTTTGCTTTTGTTTTCTATATATCCAATATCAACTTGTTGGATGCGATATTTTTTCATGAATAAATCTATAAGAATAGAAACATCAACACCATAATCATTAGGAATTTGCAAATTTTCTAAAATACTTTTTTTTCCTGCTATCATTCCGCTTAATGGTTGTTTAAATTCTGCTAATTCAGGAAAAAAAATACTGAGTAATGGCTTTGCAACGAGTTCTGTAATTCTTCCAGCATTTCTATTGAAATATGATTTTACAAAATCGCATTCATTATTAAGCAAGGGTTGCAGTAATTGCTCAAATGTTTGTGGTGGATAGGGATGAATATCTCCATCAACAAAAACAAGAATTTCATTTTTTGCCAACATTATTCCATCTCGCATGGAAGCACCTTTTCCTAATTTGGTGCTGTTGAAAACTTTTGCTCCGGCTTTTTTTGCTAATACCGTTGTATTATCAATAGATTTATCATCTATTACTAATACTTCACTCACTTTTTCGTGTGAAAGAGCATGTTGTACAATATTTTCTATTGTCGCTTCTTCATTTAATGTTGGTATGATGACTGTTACCATTTTTTTGTTTAATTTATGAAAACTGTAAACACACGTTTTAGTAGCAGACCTCACAGGTTTTAAAAACCTGTGAGGTCTTGACTGCAAAATTATACTTTTGTTACCACCCACCGTACAAGTTCTTTTATTGTGGGACGTTTTCCTGTTACGAGAATTCCAATTCTAAAAATTTTTGCTGCAATCCACATCATTCCAATTGTAGAAATAATGAGTATGAATAACGAAAGAACTATTTCCCACCATTCCGGCATTTGAATAGATAATCTTAACGCCATAAATGTTGGTGTAAATAATGGAATGAATGTTAAAATTTTTACTAATAATGATTCAGGTCTTTGCATAATCGGAATTGCTAATGCAATCGGAAGAACCATGACCATGCTGAGATAACTGGTAACTTGCTGTGCTTCTTGTTCAGTGGAAACGGGTGAACCAAATGCAACGAAAATTGTTGCATAAAACAAATATCCTATAATAAAATATATTGATAATACTAAAATATTTTCTATAGTAATAAATGGAGTTGGAACAACTATTGTTGCAGCAATAATAAGTATTGACCAAAAAGCAACTGTTGTTAAACCAAGAAAACTTAAGCCCAACACTTTTCCAATAATTAAATCATTTGCGGAACATGATGAAATAAGAACTTCTACAAGTCGGTTGGATTTTTCTTCTACTACACTGCGAATAAGCATTTGTCCGGTGGTTAATACCAAAAACATTAACATCATAATGAAAATATAGCCGGACATAAATGTTTCCAAAAATCCGGATTCTTTTTCTTCTCCACTGGAAGTTACTTTTATTGTAGTGATATTGACATCCGTAGAAAGTTGGCGGATTTTTTCTGCATTATATCCTGCTTGTTCTAATCTTTTTTGAATAATGACTTCTTCACAAATTCGAGAAAATCTCTCTAAATCTTTTACATTGCCAACATTTTTCGCTCGGTATTCTATATTTCCTTTTTCTAAAATATTTTTTGGGATGATATAGTATCCTTCTATTTCATTGGCAAGAACTTTTGACTTTGCAAGAACTTTTAAGTGTTCTATTTCTTTAATTTCATCTGTAATGGTAATGATATGATAATTTGGTTTTCCGTTCGGAAGAAGATATTTTTCATCTAAACGTTTGGCAATATCATTGACAAGAATTTGTGTTTCATCAATAATGCCAAAGTTTCGTGTTTCTTCATCGGCTTTGGAAAGTAAAAGTCCGGGTAATCCGGTAAATAATGCAATAGAAATTGGTGGTAATAAAAGTCCGATAAAAAATGCTTTTGTTTTTACTCTTTCTAAATATTCCCACAATGCGACGATAAAAAATTTTTTCATGCAGAAACTCCTTTTGTATTTCCAATTGTTTGCATAAAAATAGTATTGAGTGATGGTTCTACAAATTCAAATTTTCGTAATTCTAATTTTGGAGAAATTGCATTAAGTATTTCTTGTGATGTGGGATTTTCTTTCAATGTGCATTCTGCATAATTTTCGTAAATCATTGCATGTTCGATAAATGGTAATGATGATAAAAATGCGGCATTTCCTTCATATTCAAGATGGAG